>CAZDCS010000006.1:0-21905 GCA_964504015.1 uncultured Mariniplasma sp.
TGTTTAGAGATTTATTGTCTGACCCGAGGATTTTGTTGGGTATTATTGTTCTTGTTGGATTGATAGCACAAAAAAAAGGAATTAGTGACATAATTAGCGGAACGCTAAAGGCTATTTTAGGTTTCGTTATTCTTGGCGCTGGTGCAGGCGTGCTCGTTGGATCTCTAAATTACTTTGGAGATTTATTTCAATACGCGTTTAGCGTAACTGGAGTAGTACCTAACAACGAGGCTATTGTAAGTCTTGCCTTAGTCGATTACGCGACTGCTACAGCAGTGATTATGGTGATTGGGATGGCGGCCAACATTTTAATTGCTCGTTTTTCAAATTTAAAGTATATCTTTTTAACTGGACATCACACTCTATATATGGCTGCTTTAATAGCGGTTGTACTAAAAGTTGGCGGACTTGATGGTTGGTTACTATATGTAATAGGTGGTATGGCTTTAGGGCTCACAATGGCTGTGTTCCCAGCAATTGCTAATCCAACTATGAAGAAGATTATTGGCAATGATGACATTGCATTTGGTCATTTTTCGTCAATAACTTACTGGTTAAGTGGTGAAGTTGGTAAACTAGTCGGTAAAAACTCAAAATCAACTGAGGATATGGAGTTTCCTAAGGGACTATCTTTCTTAAGAGATTCTAGCGTAGCAATAGCTTTAACGATGTTTATTATGTTTTTGATTGTTACTATCGCATCAGGCCCTGCGTATGTAAGAAACATATTAGGGGTCGATCAAAATTACATTGTCTTTGCATTAATTCAATCATTAACATTTGCAGCTGGTGTTTACATTATATTAGCTGGTGTACGGATGATTATTGCCGAAATCGTACCGGCATTTAAAGGCATTTCTGAGAAAATAGTTCCTAATGCTAAACCAGCATTGGACTGTCCAATAGTGTTTCCTTATGCGCCAAATGCAGTTATTATTGGTTTCTTAGTCTCGTTCCTAGGTGGGATAGTCGGAATGATAATTTTGATTTTAGTCGGTGGTATTGTAATATTGCCTGGCGTAATTCCTCACTTTTTCGTTGGGGC
The DNA here is from genome assembly GCA_964504015.1 of uncultured Mariniplasma sp. Lineage (GTDB taxonomy): Bacteria > Bacillota_I > Bacilli_A > Acholeplasmatales > Acholeplasmataceae > Peloplasma. Next base: position 1,046 of record CAZDCS010000006.1, read on the forward strand.
GACAGCAGGTGTGTTCGGTAATGCCACAGGAGGTAGAAGAGGTGCTGTCATTGGTGCATTTATTAATGGACTAGTCATCACATTCCTTCCGTTATTGTTATTACCAGTACTAGGTAATCTCGGGTTTGCGAACACTACTTTTTCAGATGCTGATTTTATTGGCACTGGAATTGTCTTAGGATTCTTTGCTCAATATGGCAGATTCGCAATTTCTTCAATAGTTATTGTGCTATTTGCTTTACCATTTGTTTTAAGGTGGGTGCCAAAGAAAAAAGAAATTTAGTTCATTTGCTAGAATAAAAGGAGGGATAATCCCTCCTTTTATTTTCTTGATTTGTATTACGGAGGACTTTAAAATGAATATTTTTAGTGCGAAAATAAGAATTGAAGTGCTGAAGATGCTTAGACACATAGGATTCGGACACCTAGGCGGAAGTTTATCAATAGTAGAAGTCTTAAGTGTTTTATATAAAGAAGCGATGAAAATAGATCCTAACAGACCACTTTGGAAACAAAGAGATTATTTTGTTTTGTCAAAAGGTCATGCAGGGCCCGCATTATATGCAACTCTAGCTTTAATGGGATATTTCCCCTTGAGTGAACTATTAACTTTGAATGCTCCGCATACTAATTTGCCGAGCCATACCGACCGCCTTAAAACAATCGGAGTTGATATGACTACTGGATCTTTAGGCCATGGTTTTTCTAGTGCGGTTGGAATAGCAAAAGCTTTAAAAATTCAAAATAAGCCCAACAGAGTTTATGTTATAGTTGGAGACGGAGAACTAAATGAAGGACAATGCTATGAGGCTATGCAGTTTGCTAGTCATCACAAATTAGATAATTTAGTTGTTTTTGTGGATGAAAACCAATTACAATTAGATGGATTCACAAAAGATATTTGTCATAATATCGATTTGAAAACTAAATTCGAAAGCTTTGGATTTCACTCTCTGCAATGCAACGGACATAGAGAGAGTGAAATTCTTGATAGTATCAATGTCGCTAATGCTACAAAGGGCAAGCCATCTTGCGTTATATTAAAGACTATTAAAGGAAAAGGATTTGCTAGTTTAGAAAATAAAGTTGAAAGTCATCACGTTCGTTTTAGCAAGGAAGATAAACAGCTAATCGATAAAACTATTCATCAACTGGAGGGGTTTATTGATGGGATACGAGATTGAAAAAGTTTTCAAAATGGGAATCGTTGAGTTAAGAAAATGCTATAACGATCAAATGGTTGAACTGGCTCAAAGAAACCAAAATATTGTTTTAGTTGAAGCCGATTTAATGGGGGCAATAAAAACAAACGGTTTTATGAATCAATTTCCAAATCGTTTTATTAATGTGGGTATAATGGAACAAAACATGATCGGGATTGCGGCTGGTCTTAGCTTAAGAGGGTTAAGCCCGTATGTTCATTCTTTTGGCCCGTTTGTTACTAGAAGGTGTTTTGACCAAGTTTTCCTTTCAATTGGGTATGCTGGTCTAAATGTTAAAATTATCGGCAGTGATGCAGGTGTTTCAGCAAGTCATAACGGTGGTACACATATGCCTTTTGAGGACATAGGTCTTATGCGGCTGATTCCAAACTCAGTAGTATTAGAGATTAGTGACAACGTTATGTTTAAAGATATTTTAAAACAAACCCAATTTCTTGATGGGCTGTACTACATTCGTATTGTTAGAAAACAGATGGTGCAAATATACGAAGAGGGATCTTCTTTCATCATTGGCAAAGGGAATGTTTTGAAAGAAGGGAATGACGCAGTGATTTTCGCGACAGGAATTATGCTAAATGAAGCATTACTTGCTTATGATATTTTAAAAAAAGAAGGTATTAAGGTAAGTGTTATCGACATGTTTACAATTAAACCAATCGATAAAGAGCTAGTTATAGAGTATGCTAAAAAAACAAAGCTGATTGTTACTTGTGATAATCATAATATTATTGGTGGTCTGGGGTCAGCGATTTTAGAGACTATTGGATTTGATTACCCAAGTAAAGTTTTTAGAATTGGTGTTAAGGAACGGTTTGGTCAAGTGGGGTCACAGCAGTTTTTGCAAAAAGAATATGGTTTGACAGCAAACGATATAGCTGAAACCATAAGAACGAATGTATTGTAAACAACGAAGGAGTCAAGGGGATGAAAATATTAAAAAAAGGAAATGCCGTTTCCGCAGGAATCGGATTAGGAAGGGCTTATATTTACCGGAAATACGTTTATAATAGCAAAGAGGAAAAAATCAAACCTGTTGAAGTTAGCCAACAACTAATGGAATATAAAAACACTAAAACCAAAGCCTTAGCAGAAGTCAATAAAATCATTGCCTTTTTAGCAAGAGAAAATGATGACAAAGGGAAAATATTTGAAGCACATCTTCAAATTATTGATGATGTTGCAGCTACTCAAGAAATAACTAAACAGATTAAAGATGAACTTCTTTCCTATCAGTCAGCGATAAAAAAAACATATAACATGTTTATTGACATGTTTCTGGAACTTGAGGACGACATGTTTAAAGAGCGTGTAGAAGACCTCAAAGATGTGCGTAATCGTTTATTACGCATAGCTCAAGGGCTAAAAGAGGTTAACTTAGCATCTCTAGAACAAGACTCGATTGTCATAGCTCACGATTTATTTCCATCTGATACAGCTACAATTGATAAAAAGCATGTTCAAGGTATTATAACAGTAGTAGGAGGACTTACATCGCATACTGCTATCATTGCTAAAGGCTACAGGATTCCTGCGATTTTAGGCGTTGATGTCTTGCTCGATGAAGTTCAAGAAGGCGACTATTTGATAATTGATGCGATTAAAGGTGTTGTCTTAATCAATCCTGATGTCGAGATAATAAAAGAATACAAAATGATAAAAGAAAGTTATCAAAAAGAACAAAACATATTAGTTAAATATCAAAGTGTTAACTCCTTAACACAAGACGGAATAAAAATTGATGTAGCTCTAAATATTGGATCTGCGGATGCAACTGAACTAGACTTTAGCCGTCATGTTGACGGTGTAGGCTTGTTCCGCACAGAGTTTTTATTTATGGAAACTACCAAGATTCCATCAGAAGAACAACAGTTTAATGCTTACAAAAAAGTACTATCTACTTTTGGATCTAAATCCGTCGTTTTAAGAACATTAGATATTGGTGGCGATAAAAATTTAAGTTATTTAGACATGCCTAAAGAAGATAACCCCTTTTTAGGCAAAAGAGCAATTAGATTGTGCTTTGATAATTTGGGGCTGTTTAAAACGCAAATTAAAGCAGCTCTAAGAGCCTCAGTATTTGGCAATCTATGGTTAATGTTTCCAATGGTTGGGACAATGGATGACATTTACAAACTAAAAATAATTGTAGAACAAGTCAAAAAAGAATTAAAAATCAACAAGATTTCGTTTAGTAGTAACGTCAAAATTGGAGTTATGATTGAAATACCCTCAATTATCATGATAGCAGACCAAGTAGCGAAAGAAGTTGATTTTGCAAGTATTGGAACTAACGATTTATGCCAGTATCTACATGCAGTAGATAGAATGAACCCGTTAGTTTCAAAATACTACCAAAGCAACTCGCCGAGCATGTTTAAAATAATTAAAATAGCAATTGATGCGTTTAAGAAAGAGGATAAACCTCTTTCTATCTGCGGAGAATCAGCAGGTGATGTAGTTTCTGCATCTGTTTTAATTGGATTAGGGGCTAAGAAACTAAGCATGAATAGGGCTTCTGTTGCTAGCATAAAGAAATTAGTTACAGAGCACACAACCCAGCAATTTAGAGAAATTGCTAATTCTGTGTTACAATTGAAAACGGAAGTCGAAATCACCGACTACATAAAAGACAAATTAAAAATGGAGAAATAAAATGTATTTCAAAAAAGTTGAGGTAAAGAACAAATCGGGACTTCATGCGCGACCAGGATCTGAATTTGTCGCATTAGCATCTAAGTTTAAAGCAACAATTAAAGTTTATAGAGTCGATAAGCCTAACCGAATTGCTAATGCAAAATCACTTATCTTTATTTTATCGTTAGGAATTCAGCAAGGATCAGTTATTGAAATAATGGCTGAAGGAAGCGATGAAATCCAAGCGGTTGATCAACTCGTCAGGTTAGTTGAAAACGAGTTTGGCGAATAAACTAATTATACAGCAACCATCACATTTGAAAAGTGCTAAAATCGAACTAAAAGAAGCGAGAATGTCAACGAAAACTGTTGACATTTCTCTATCTTTATAGTATTATGTGATAGGTACGTTTTAAATATTTATTCCACAGCCCTTATTTCAAAAATAAGAACATAAGGAGATTCACATGAAAACATTTATGGCAAATGCTTCAACCATTACACGTAAATGGTTTGTAGTCGATGCAGAAAACAAGACATTAGGACGCTTAGCGACCGAAGTCGCATCTGTTTTAAAAGGAAAACATAAACCAACCTACACCCCACATGTAGACAGTGGTGACTATGTTGTCGTTGTTAATGCAGAAAAAATTAAACTAACAGGTAAAAAATGGGACCAAAAGATGTATTATAGCCACTCAGGTTATAATGGAGGTCTTAAAACAACAAAAGCTAAAGATGTTATGGCTAAATTCCCAACAAGGATTGTTGAAAAAGCAATCACTGGTATGTTGCCACACACAGCGCTAGGTTCACATATGGCAAAGAAACTCTTTGTCTATGAAGGTCCAGAGCATAAACATATTGCTCAACAACCAGAAGTATTGGAGGTATAGGATAATGTCAAAAAAAGATGAAGTAAGATATTTAGGAACAGGTAGACGTAAAAGATCGGTAGCAAGAGTTATCTTAAAAAGTGGTAAGGGTGAATTCCTTATCAATGGCCGTACATTTGAAGACTACATTCCCTCAGCAGCAACACGTTTAGATGTTTTACAACCCTTATCATTAACTGAAAGCGAAGGCAGATACAATATTTCAGTTAACGTTTATGGTGGAGGTTTAACAGGGCAAGCGGGTGCGATTAGGCACGGTATTACACGCGCGTTGATGGAATTAAATCCAGAGTTAAGAGCTATTTTAAAACCGGCAGGTCTCGTTACACGTGACCCACGTTCTAAAGAACGTAAAAAACCTGGTTTGAAGAAAGCTAGAAAAGCATCACAATTTTCGAAACGTTAAACTATTGGGGCCATTTTGGCCCCTTTCTTTTTTTACATGCTATAATATTAATAATGAAACAATGAGTGAGGGCTATCTATGAAACTAAATTATCGTAACACGATATATATCGGGATAATTTTCTTTATAATTTCATTGTTCTGGTATACATACGATATGATGATAGCTAGAACACTAATTGATAAATACGGATTGAACCAAACGTGGTCTGGCATTGTTATGGCTCTTGATAATGTTATGGCCGTTATTTTATTACCATTGTTTGGAGCTCTATCAGATAAAAGCACCAACAAACTAGGGAAAAGAACGCCATATATTATTATTGGCACGTTGCTTTCTGCGGTTGCCTTTATGGCATTGGCCTACCCCGACTATATTCAAACAAAAAAAATCCATGAAACCGACATTATTGAAGAACATTACAACATAGCTTTTGATTCAGTAGAAAACACTAAGAGTGTTGATCACTGGTATATCGTTATAGATAATATGGCTCGAGAAAGACAAAAAAGCTTTGATCTAGGACTTATTAGCCTAGTTGAACTAAATGAATGGAATGATGAAATTAACAGGCCCATAATTAATGTTTTAGAGAGTAGTGAAAGCGAATTATCAACGCGTGACCTATCAGTAGTTAAGGATTTATATTACCGTTATTTAAGTAACCGAACCTGGGAAGTTACTAAAACCGACTTATCAAACTTGCTTACTTTTGGTAGCATTTTGTTTGTGGGTCTATTTGCAATGACAATCTATCGTTCGCCGGCAATCGCGCTTATGCCAGATGTTACATGTAAACCTTTGAGAAGTAAGGCTAATGCAGTCATCACGTTAATGGGGGCATTTGGTGGTGTTGTAGCAATCTATGTGATTATGATAAACGGCATGAGAAAAGGTAGTTATGATTATCATGGTAGTGTCTATATCTTAACAGGTATTTTAATGATTATTGCTCTAGGTTTCTTTTTATGGAAAGTTAATGAACCTAAACTTCTTGCAAATAAAAAAAACAAAGATAGGGAATTTGATCTAAGCGATGAGGTTTTTGAGAAATCAGGGACATCGTTGATATCAGCGGCACAAAGAAGAAAGACAGTATATATTTTATTAGTTACGGTGTTTCTCTTATTTATGGGCCATAACGCGGTCACATCAAAGATGGCTGATTATTTCCCTAAAGTACTTAACATTAATTTTTTTGATATTGAGTTTGTTGTCGCTCAAATTGTGATTTTATTATTGATTATACCAGTTGGGTTGTTTTCAATGTTTGCAGGTCGAAAAAAAACAGTGATTATCGGTATGGTTATCTTAACAATTTCATTTTACAGTATCTCTTTACTGCATCAAAATCAGGCATGGCTGGCAGCTAGTCTAGTTGCTACTGCTGGTGTCGGAGTTTTAATGGTTAGTATTAACATGTATGTTATGGTTATTGAAATGAGTCAAGGAGAGGTGGGAAAATATACTGGCTATTACTATTTGGCTGCAATGTCAGCTCAAATAGTTACTCCATTTTTATCTGGGGTTATGATGGATGAACTCGGGAGAATTAGTTTATTTCCATATGCAACGATATTCATTTTATTAGCACTTGCTACAATGCTTTTTACTAAAGATGTTAGTAGTTATAAAAAAGTATAAACACAAAAAAGGGGATATAAATGAAAATACTTGTTGTTGGATATTCCGGTTCCGGAAAATCAACATTCACAAAAAGGATCTCAAAACTAAATAAAATACCACGATTACATATTGATCGAATCTTTTTTGAACCTAACTGGGTGGAAAGGGATTGGAGCATTGTTGAAAAAGAAATTAGAGAATTTATGAGAAATGAGAGCTGGATTATCGATGGTAAATACTCAAATTTAGCAAAAGACCGATATGACGAATGCGATGTGATATTCATCTTTGATTACAATAGGTTTAAATGTCTTTATGGTGCTATTATAAGACGTATAAAATATCATAATAAACAAAGGGACACCATTGCTGAAGGATGTAGAGAGAGACTGAATTTTAGTTTTGTTTGGTGGATTCTTTTTCAAGGAAGAAAAAAGAAAGAAAAGCTACTTCTAAAAAACTTGCAAAAAAAATATCCCGCTAAAGTAATTGTTTTCAAAAACAGAAAACAAACTAATAAATATCTTAAAAAAACAGGATATAAAGGGAGTTTAAAACCTGAATAAGGCGAAATGCTCTTGTTTAATTTAGAAGAATAACGTATAATATTAACTATTAAGGATGGGGTATTATGAAAAAAATACGAGTAAGATATGCACCAAGTCCAACTGGGTCGCTTCATATAGGTAATGCACGAAGTGCATTATTTAACTATTTGTTCGCACGCCACTTTGGAGGGGATTTTATTGTAAGAATTGAAGATACTGATGTTTCTAGAAATGTTGTGGGAGGCGAGGACTCACAACTGCGTTTTTTAAAATGGTTAGGCCTTGATTGGGATGAAGCATTTGATGTCGGAGGCGATTTTGGACCCTATAGGCAGCTAGAGAGATTAGATTTATATAAAAAATATGCTGAACAACTTTTACAAGAAGGGCTAGCATACAAAGAGTATCGCGATGATAATGAGAGCTTTGCGATTAGGTTTAGAGTCCCTAGCGATGTCAGATACATTTTCAAAGATATTGTTAGAGGAGAACTTAAATTTGAGAGTAAAGATGTCGAAGACTGGATTATTATGAAAGAAAACGGCATTCCTACATATAACTTTGCTGTAGTTATTGATGATTATTTAATGAAGATATCACATGTTTTGCGGGGAGAAGAACACATCACAAACACACCTAAACAAATAATGATATTTGAAGCTTTTAAGTGGAGCATTCCAACTTATGGACATATGACAATTATTGTTAACCAGCAAAAGAAAAAACTTAGCAAGCGCGATAAAAACACAGTTCAATTTATTTCTGAGTACCACGAATTGGGATATCTGCCAGAAGCGATGTTTAATTTTATTGCCTTATTGGGGTGGTCCCCACAAGGCAATAAGGAAATATTGTCAAAAGAAGCAATAATCAAACAGTTTGATCCAAAAAGATTGGCTAAGGCGCCGGCAATGTTTGATAAAGAAAAATTAGCTTATATTAATAGCAGATACATAAAAAAAATGGATATAGATATACTAACCGCCAAAGCTAGACCATATTTAGAAGCACAAGGAGTTAAAATAATTAATGAATCATGGTTAAAGCTCCTGGTTAGTCTATTTCAAGACCGAATGACACATATAGGAGAGATACCAAAACTATATCAATTGTTTTTTCATTCAGAATTCAATATTGATACTCAAGCTTATCAATTTTTAATTGATAACAATAGTTTATCACTACTAGAAACATTTTATAAAAACCTGAAAAATAGCGATTTTTCCGCTTCCAACATTGAAAATATTATTAAAGAGGTCGGAAAACAAACAGACACAAAGGGCAAACCACTATTTATGAGTCTAAGAATTGCCACTACAGGAGATCAACACGGCCCTAGTTTACCAGTTTCATTAGAACTACTAGAAAAAGAAAAAGTGTTAACGCGACTAAATAAAACTATTAGAAAAATAAGAGGTGACATATGAAAAAGATTTTAGGGATAGTCCTAGTTTTAATTGCCATGGTGATTATTGCAGGATGTAGTGAAAAAACAAGTGCGACAGCAGATATTATAGATGTAAGAATAGGACAATCTAGTATTGTCTTGTCGGTCACGATAAATGATCCAGATGAAGAGATAACAGGACTTATTACAGTTAAGGTGTTACACACAGGGGGAATTGTTATTGAATCTAAGGAAATACAAGACGAAGCAGAATTAGCTGATATTTTCTTTTTTGATCTTGATAACACTTTTGAACATACAATTGAAGTTCATGCGACAATAGGTAGAGAATCAGTTATAATTGGCGAGTCAACGCACCAATTGTTAGCAACTGAAAAAGTCAGCATCACAACCCCGCAAGAATTCCTAGATATGAAAATGAATCGTGCGGGAGATTTCGTATTAGAAAACGACCTTGATTTTTCCGGCATTGAATTTAGTTCGATATTTACCTCGCCTTTTAGTGGGACCTTTGACGGCCAAGGTTTTACAATAAGAAATATTGATTTTTCAGAAATAGCGGTATATACAGGCGTTTTCGGATTTGTTTCATCTGGGACAATAGAGAATTTAGTTTTAGAAAATATTAATATTGGAACAGTTGAAGAGCCTTTAGTTATGGCAACATCTTCACGAGTCGGTATTTTAGCTGGTTATATTTCATCAGCAACAGCAGTTGTGGAAAATGTTACTATTAAAAATAGTGTAATCAGCTATACAACATCTAGCACAATAATGGCTTTTGTAGGTGCTGTAGTTGGAGAGTTTAGAGCTGAAATGAAAGATGTTGAAGTCGATCAAGTCGACATCCATTTGACTTCAACTTCTCACGCAAAAATTAATATTGGTGGAGTAATTGGGCTCTTAACAGAAACAGCTTCATTAAATAGAGTTAAAACTAATGCAAGCATTAACTTTACTATGGCTGGAGTGGAACTTAAAAATCAAGAGGTTGTTATTAACATAGGAGGTGTAATTGGAAAACATAGTGCAACTCTAAAAAACAATGCAGTGCAAGATATTCTTAGCACAGGAAATATTACAGTTAATCTCGATTTTGGAACCGCGCCAAACACTGATGATGCCTATTATGTGGTTTATGTTGGTGGAGTAGTTGGACTTGCAAATAGAAATATTACTAATGCTCTTTTTGGTGGTTCGATTTTGCTAAATCATACAAGAAATGAAAATGAAGATGAAGTTAATAAAACATTTGCTGTGGGCGGGTTGATCGGATATTATGGATCGACTAGAGTTATTGAGCAAGCGGTGCGTATAAATAATGGTCAAACAATAGAAATAAATGTAGACGATGCTGAAGAAATACTTTCTTACTCGCAAACAATTGGAGATTCTTTTTCAACTGTTGAGCACAGTATCGGAATATTTGGAGATTTACACCTTATGGTTAATGGTAGTAGCGCTACAGCAGGTGATGAATCGTATATTTTTGATAGCCTTGTTGATTTTTTCACAAGTGATTGGATGACAGAAGCATACGAAGAACTTATTGATTAATTAAAAGCCTAGAAAAACGATATCACTAGATATCGTTTTTATTAATTACTAAAAAGGTGGCGTGAGATGTTAATTTCAAAAACAAGATTTATTAATTACATTAGATGTGATCGCTATGTAGCTCTAGATGAGGTTCAGCAAGACAAAGACAAGGCAATTGTCTCTTTTACTGATAATTTAGAACTAGAAGATTTGATTAGTGAGGAAAACAGAGCAAAAATTAGTGTTCTTCTAGATGATATGTTTGATGAAGATGGAAACAGTCTATTAAAGAAACATGATGCCCAAACAGAAGTGATGATGCCATATTATAGCGAAATTGAAATTATCAGTGGTAGAGCAATAAAGGAGAGATTCGGCGGGGAAGTGACTTATAGTTTAGACACTTACAAACAAAAAAGGTTCGAATATGAAATTGATGGGTTTCGCTTTTATTGTTTCCTTGATGGTTTTCAACAAGACGAAAAACATATTAGAATTTTTGAGGTAAAAGCTACAACAGACAAAAAGTTTTTAAAAATGAATTTCAAGGATGAAAATAAAACAAAAATGCCGGTTTTTACGTTGAGTTCACAAGGTATTCTAATGATGCAAGAAGATCTTCACGGACAAATGAGTGAAAACTATTACTTAAAAACCAAAAAACTAAAAAATAGACATAGCGATGTTGGGCGCTATATCTATGATATCGCTTATCAAAGATATGTTTTTGAAAATATGAATAAAGCTCAAAAAGAAGTGAAATATTATCTTGTCGTCTTAAACAGTGACTATGTCCATCACGGAAAGACAGACGAAAAAGGAAAACCTATTTATGACGACAATTTAGTTACACTAATTGATGTTACTAATTTAACTAAAGATATGATGCCTATTATCAAAAGTGATGTAGAGATCGTTAAAGCTAGACTTAATTTACTTAGTGCAAAATCAGTTCACCTGGGTAAACACTGTCAAAGAAAGGACTCTAGACAATGTCAGTTCTATGATATTTGTTTCAAAGATATCCCTGAAAAAAACAGCATATTCACCTATATGGGGTCACATCATGGCTTTAAAGATGAAAAAAAAGTTAAATATAAACGGTTTGATCTAATAAACCAAGGGTATCTAAGCGCATTTGATATTCCATATTCTTGGCTAAACAGACCAAACAATGTTATTCAACGGCAAGTTATGGAGTCAAATATACCCTTTCAAAACGCTAGAAAGATAAGAGAAGGAATTGGGTGTTTAAAGTATCCAATCTACCATCTTGATTTTGAAACATTTCCGTGCCCCTTGCCGAGGTTTAAAGGAGAAAAGCCCTATAGTCAATCATTATTTCAATACTCTATTCACATTGAAAAAGAACCAGGCATTTGTGATATTGATCAAGATAACTATAACTATATAGCAACTACACACGATGACCAAAGACAAGATTTAGTGGAAAAGATGTTAGAGATTATCCTAGATGATGGGGGAACTATCTTAGCATATAATATAGCATTTGAGCAAACTAGACTAAAAGAGATGGCTATAGTCTACCCTCAATATAGTGAACGGCTTTTAAATATGGTAGACCGGTTGTTTGATCTAATGCATTTGTTAAAAGGAAATAAGAAACTATATGAAAGTATTGGCTTTGATGAAGACGAAGCAAAGCTAATAAATTACTACCACAAAGATTTAAATGGATCTTATTCAATTAAAAAAGTGTTGCCAATTTTTAGTAGTCTGTCTTATAATGGTCTTGGAATCGGCAATGGGACAGAAGCTTTAGTGGCGTATGCACGGTTTCCTTCAATGAATAACGAGGAGCTTGAACTGACCTATCAAAACTTATTAGAGTATTGTAGACAAGATACTTGGGCCATGGTTGAAATACTCAGACAACTCCGTAAAATAGAGGAATAAACTACCGGTTAACTGGTGGGTTATTGTTTAACAAAGCCACATTCGAAAATAATAGGCAAATCAATTAGTTTGCTTGTTATTTTTGTTGTTTTGCACTATAATAAAATAAAGAGGAGGCAAAGCATGTTAAAATTATACAATTCTCTTTCCCAGAAAATAGAAGATTTTAAACCAATTAGAGTTGATAATGTCACTATGTATGTTTGTGGACCAACAGTTTATGGTGATATTCATATAGGTAACGCTAGACCTGTTATCTTTTTTGATGTTGTAAAACGATATTTAAACTATAAGGGCCACAAGGTTACTTTTGTCTCAAACATCACTGATGTTGATGACAAAATAATTGACAAAGCAAAAGAACTAAAACAACCAGAAAGTGTTATCACACAAGAATACACTAAACGCTTTATCGATATGTCTCTAGCTATCGGAAGCTCGTTACCTGACCTAATGCCTAAAGCGACGCAATATGTTCCGCAAATGATAAAATATATTGGTGATTTAATTGACCAAGGGTTTGCTTATGTGCGCCCTAGCGGTGTTTATTTTCGAGTGACAAAAGTTAAGGATTATGGTATTTTAAGCAAACAAAATATGGATAAACTAAATGAAGGCGTTAGAATAAAATTAGTGACAGAAAAAGAAAATCCAAGAGATTTTAGCGTTTGGAAAACAACTGCTGACGGACTGGTTTTTGATAGCCCTTGGGGCAAGGGAAGGCCTGGGTGGCACACCGAGTGTGCCGTAATGAACCATGAAATATTTAAGGGAGAAATTGATATTCACGGTGGAGGAACAGATCTTAAATTTCCGCATCATGAAAATGAAATTGCCCAAACAGTAGTCCATGACCACCATAATTTAGCTCGGGTTTGGATGCATGTCGCTCGACTCGATATCAACAAGGTAAAAATGAGTAAATCTTTAGGGAATGTCTTTTTAGTAAAAGATGTTATTAAAGAATTTGACGCCCTAGCTTTTCGCTTATTAATAATTGGGCACCATTATCGTCAAAAAATAAACTATAGCCATGATCTGATGGTGCAGTTTGCAACAGAATATGATAAAATAGTACGTGCTTTAAAAAAGTCGGTTTTAATGATGTCTTTAGCTGGTATAGAAATCGGAGTTGCTGATAGTGATTTTATAGGTAAGTTTAAAAAGTATATGGATGATGATTTCAATATTCCTAATGTGATGACTCTCGCCTATGAAATTATCAAGCAGATGAACAAACAAAGAGATGTCAAGCTAATAGCTAACTTATACCAAACACTTGTTGAGATGCTTAAGGTACTAGGAGTTATGCCGAAAATAAAAATAAAACAAGAGACTCTTGCTCTATATTTAATATGGCAGCAGGCTAGAGTAGATAAAGATTTTACTAAAGCAGATCAACTGAGAGTTGAACTCGCTGAGCAAGGGTGGATGTAGATTGAACGGACTTACGTTAGCATATCTTGGAGATGCCTATTATGAACTATCTATTCGCAGGCATTTAATAAATAAAAAAATGACAAAAGTTGATGTTTTGCATAAACAGGCAATTAGATTCACAGCTAGTGTGGCACAAGCAAAGATCATAATGTTTTTGTTAAATAAAGATCTGGTTTCACAAGAAGAGATAACGCTGTTTAAACGCGGAAGAAACTCTAGTGGTCCTGGAAGAAAAAATGTGGATGCTAAAACGTATCATCTTGCAACTGGTTTTGAGTCGCTTATTGGATATCTATGTCTAAATGATGTCGCTAGAGCTGATGAACTCATTATTATAGCTATTAATTTTATCGAGGAAGGAGATTTCAATGGAGAAAGCAGTTGAAAAGAAAATGACTGAAAAAATTAAACAAGCTGAAATAAAAAAAATCATTGGGGAATCAACACAAAAACTTCCTGAAGTCTTTAAACCTAAAAATAAAAAGGGGCCTAAAACAGTAATCAAAGAAAAAATGATTCAGATGAAGGGTGATCCTCTAAGTCTTAATACCCCGCTAAAAGACGATTTCAAAGAGACCTTGAATTTAAAAGATAGAGTTAAAAATAAGGAAGACATAGTTGTCGAAAGATACAATCCTGATGTAGCTTTAGGATTATCAACCGAAGAAGTTGAACTGAGAATAATGGCTGGATTAGCAAATATTAGTGATACTGGTAGTAGCAAAAGCATCCATAGTATTGTTTCTTCTAACATATTCACGTTTTTCAATTTCTTAAATTTCTCAATAGCAGCTTGGCTGCTATCAGTAGGGGCTTCGGTTTCGAATCTCTTCTTTATGGGTGTGATAACAGCTAATATTGCAATCGGGATTATCCAAGAGATAAGAGCGAAAAAAACAATCGATAAATTATCATTGTTGTCAGCCCCAACTGCAATTGTTATCCGTGATTCTGAAGAATTTGAAATTGCAGTGTATGATGTTGTGATAGATGATATTCTATTTTTGAACTCGGGGAAACAAATACCTGCCGATTCAGTTGTTAGACAGGGCAGTATTGAAGTTGATGAATCATTGTTAACCGGGGAATCAGATCCTATAGTTAAAAAAGCTGGTGATACTCTTTATTCGGGAAGTTTCGTTGTCTCAGGGACTTGCAAAGCGCAAACAACAGCAATTGGAAAAGATATTTATATCCAAAAGTTGACGAACCAAGCAAAACGGTATAAAAAGCCGCAATCCGATTTACTAAACTCACTTAAAATTATTATTCGTACAGTAGGTGTCTTAATTATACCTTTAGCAGCGACCCTCTTTTACTTAATGTGGGTGGCCGTTGATTGGGATCCCTCTTTAACAATTGGGCAAAAGTTGCTAAGCGAAGAGTATTCGCTTATCGTCCGCCAAACTGCAGGAGCAATGATTGGAATGATTCCGTCAGGATTATTCTTGTTAACTTCAATGGCATTGTCGGTCGGAGTTATTCGCCTAGCACAAAACAACACACTTGTACAAGAACTGTACTGTATTGAAATGTTAGCGCGTGTTGATACACTATGTCTAGATAAAACAGGAACTATTACTGATGGAACAATGACTGTTCAAAGTATTATTGAATATAAAAATGAGACAAAACTGAGCTTAAAAAATATTGTCTCAGCAATGACTAACGCTCTAGAGGATTCTAATTTAACATCAAACTCATTGAAAGAGCGCTTTGGAACGGCTAAAAGAATTAGGAATAAAGCAATAATTCCTTTCTCGAGTTCGAGAAAGTTTAGCGCAGTTCAATTTGACCGTTATGGCACATTTATTATTGGGGCTCCTGAATTTGTTGTTAAGAGTGGATTTAGTGTGATTGAAAAAGAAGTTTCTAAGCAGGCATCACTAGGGTATCGTGTTTTAGTAGTGGCTCATTCAACTGGTGATATTAAAGAAATGAAATTTTCAGGTAAAGCTATTCCATTAGCTTTAATAATGATCGAAGATACAATCAGACCAGATGCGATTGAAACAATTGAGTACTTCAAATCGCATAACGTTGAAGTGAAAGTTATCTCAGGAGACAATGCAGCAACTGTTTCTAAAATAGCAGAACGTTCTGGTATTGAAGACGCAGAAAAATATATTAGCTTAGAAGGTATGCAGGATAAAGAAGTAGTTCGCTCAGCATCAAGATACACAGTTTTTGGTAGAGTTTCACCGCAACAGAAAAAAATCTTGATTGAATCAATGAAAAACAATGGTCGAACGGTCGCGATGACAGGCGACGGGGTTAACGATATACTGGCCCTTAGGGAAGCTGACACTTCGATTGCGATGGCATCAGGAAGTGAAGCAGCCAGAAATGTCTCACACCTTGTTTTACTAGATTCTAATTTCTCTTCAATGCCTAAAGTAGTTAGTGAGGGTCGCCGGGTTATTAATAATGTTCAGCGGGTGTCAACACTTTTCTTAACTAAAACAATATTTTCATTCTTGCTTGCAATTATAGCAATTGCAAGGCAAGGAGCTTATCCGATTCAACCAAGTCAACTAGTATTAATTGATTACTTGGTTATTGGTATTCCTTCATTTTTCTTAGCGCTAGAGGCTAACAGCAGATTAGTCAAAGGTAGTTTTTTACTTAATATTATGAGAGCTGCCCTGCCGGGAGCTTTGGTTGTAATGATTAATTCTTTAATTATCTTTAGCTTAGAGGATGCTTTAGGGATGGATGCTGTTGTTGTCTCAACGTTAATAGTCATTTCGGCTACTATTGTTTCTCTTACCGTTTTATTCAGGGTATCAACGCCATTTAACAAAATGCGAAGAGCGTTATTTATAACAATGGTAACAACTTTCTTATTAGCAATTTTATTTATTCCGCACTTCTTTGACTTTGCTCCATTTTTCCCGCAAGACCTATATCAAATAACACCATTAACAGTGCCGCAAATCTTACTGCTTATCGTTTTAGCGCAAGCAACATTCCCACTAATGTATTTTTTATCTAATTTTTATAAGTGGATAAAAATATTTATTGGCAGTGTGCTAAATAAACTTGCGGATATGCAATAGTTTAAAAGGGTGCATATGCGCCTTTTTTTTCAAAGTATTTCGTGGTTGCATTTAAAATATTTAATATACTATACACGGAGGATAAATCATGATTGTATATGGAAAAAACGTAATTAAAGAGGCAGTTTTTTCAAAAAGGCCAATCTTTAAGGTGCTAATAGACGAGAAATCGCAAGATCGTCAATTTATTATGTTCTTAAAAGATAAGGAAATTGATTTTAGTCGTGTATCAAAAGGAGAACTGAATCGCTTGACTAACAATGCAGTTCACCAAGGTGTCATAGCTGATATTAAAGCATATGAGCCAGTCGAACTAGAAGATGTTCTTGATTCTAAAGTAGTTCAAAGATATATTATTTTAGATGGTATCGAAGACCCCCATAACCTTGGAGCTATTATGAGAACAGCGGAAGCTGTTGGCTTGACCGGTATCATTATGAGCAAAAGAGGACAAGTTCCGCTTAATGCTACGGTAGCTAAAGTCTCATCAGGGGCGATTGAACACGTCCCGGTTATTCTAGTCTCGAACCTAAATCAAACAATCGCACAATTGAAAAAACAAAATATTTTGGTTGTTGGCGCTGATGGTGCAACAAAACATACATATAATGACATCCCGATAGACCGATCACTAGCGATTGTCTTAGGTAATGAGGGAAGTGGGATTAGACAACTAGTCAAGCAAAACTGCGATATGCTTGTTAAAATCCCGATGCACGGTAAAATTAACTCGCTTAATGTGAGTGTTGCTGCGGCATTACTAATGTATGCTACCTTGAGGGAATAAATGCGTTATGTGATGAATGATTATGAATTGGTTTATCTAATCCGCTGTGAACATGATGAGGCATCACTAATATTTATGTTTAACAAGTATCATAGATTTATCTGGAAACAAGTTCACTTATTAAACATTGAAAATAAAGAACATGATGACATGCACCAAGAAGGTGTGTTGATGTTGTATAAAGCAGTTCAAACATTTAATGAGAGTAAGAATAAAAGCTTTATGCGCTATTTTGAACTAATCTTAAAAAGACAGTTTTATAGATTGAAAAAACAAATCCCCAAATATTATCTCTATGAAAACACAAACTTTTGTAAGGGGACCACGTTTATTGAAGAAGAGACAAGACACCCGGATTTATCATCAGAGCTTGAAATTATGGTTTATGAAGCGTATTTCTTAAATCGTCAGCAAGTGGCTCAAATTGTAAAAGAAACAAAGCATACAAGAAAGAAAATCTACAATGCTATATTTAGAATCAAAGAAAAATATAAAAATATGCTATAATAATGTAAGTAGTTGACTTAGTCATTTAGAAGTGTTAAAATACACTTGCTAATGACCACAAAGGTGGTTTTTTAATGCGCGAAAAAGTAATTCTAGTGTGTTCACAATGTTTGAGTAGAAATTATACGTTATCTAAAAATAAACAAACTCAAAAACAACGCATCGAAACAAATAAATATTGTCCTAAATGTAACAAACACACAATTCACAAAGAAACAAAATAGGAGGCTAATTATGGCAATCAAACAACAAGTAGAAGAACAAAAAAGTAAGTTAGTAGAGGTTTTAACGACAGAATATAAATGGGAGAATCTGTTGCTAGGTATTCTAGCTACAATATCAGCTGCACTATCATTGATGATTATAAGTGGTAATAGGTTGCTGCAAATAAATCGAAATTTACCTATTTTAGGACAGGGCAATAACGGTCTTATATTTGCCTGGGTATTATTTTCTATCTCTATTTTCGGGATGATTTTAGTAGTTTACCCATTTTTCTTACCAGCAATTCCTGAATTGAAAAAAATAACTTGGCCATCATTAAGTCAATTTATTGACAATGCTGTTAGGGTTTTGTTATTTGTCTTCTTTTTAGCGGGAATAATTGTGGTATATAATCTCTTGATTATCCGCTTATTAGGAGGGCTTTTATGAGTCAAGGAGTTAGATGGTATATTATCCAAACCTACTCTGGTTATGAAAATGCCGTTAAACTTGACTTAGAAAGACGAGTCGAAAGTATGGGGATGTCAGAGTTTATTTCTAAAATCATTGTCCCTGAAGAAACAGTTATAGAAAAAAAAGCAGATGGCAAAGAAAAAGAAAAGATAAAACAACTTTTCCCTGGATATGTATTTGTCCAAATGGAAGTGACTGACGAATCTTGGTTTGTAGTGAGAAACACACCACGTGTTACTGGCTTTTTAGGATCATCAGGTGGTGGGACTAAGCCAGTACCACTCGCACCAGATGAAATAAATGCTATTTTACTTAAAATCGGCGTTATGAAAAAACCAACATATGAACATTTAATTGGTAAGACAGTTGAAATTACCGAAGGTAACTGGCAAGGAATGAAGGGTGAAGTCACAGACGTTGACAATAGCCAACAAAAATTAACAGTTACAATTGATATGTTTGGCCGAGCAACACCAACTGAAGTTGATGTTAACCACGTTAAAGAATAAGGCGATATTATCGCCTTTTTTGTTTTTTAAACCTAAGAAATACGAAAAGAACAACTAAATGATATAATTAAGATGGATTTAAATGATATCTGTGAAAAAGGAGATCTAAAGATGATTAAAAGAAAACTTATCTTAATACTGTGTCTTTTTAATCTGCTTTCTATTTCCGGTATGACCTATGCTTTTTGGGCATCATCAATATAAGGTAACGATGGACAAGAGGGGGCCACTGTTGCTGTAGGTAATTGGGGAATACCACTTTTTACAGCGCAAGAGTTTTTTGATTTCACAACAAAAACAGATAGTTTGCCAACAGATGAATATTATCTAGCTAACGATATTGATTTTACGAATTTCGCTTGGGATTACGACACAACCTTTAACAATGTTATTTTTAGAGGCGTTTTAAACGGCAACAATAAGATATTATCTAATTTAACCATCACTAATAATCTTGCAACATCTCTAAACACAAGTATATTTCCTCGTTCAGAGGGCGGGCGAATTTTTAATCTGACATTAGATAATGTCCACATAAAAGTGATGATTGGAGGCCCGAACTCTCGTGCGGGATTACTTATTGGGACTGTACGAGGGGGGGGTGGTCGGAGTTGTGAGTTCTACTGGGACAGTTTTAAATGTTAATAATATTAAACTAAACAATATTAAAATTTACTCGTCAAACGGCAGTGTTGGTGGAATTGTGGGTTGCGTTATCTCTCCGGCAACGCTCAATTTAAGAGACATCGATTTTAAGGGAGAGGTTTATTCGTCTCATATACGCTCAGATACCGGAAGATTGGTCGGAAACATCCGATCAGGAGGGGTTTTAAGTGTTTTTCGAGTTATTGTTGAAGCAGTTTTTCAAAACACATTTGAACCAACGAATCTGCTAAGTCACTCGGAAAGGTATTTAGGTGGAATTGTTGATCGTAATGAAACACGGGCAACAAACATCACGATAGAAGATGCTTTTTTCACAGGAAGTCTTTTTACAGAATCGCTGTTCAAGAGAAGTGTTGATTTTGCATAATTTGATTGTTAATGATTTGATTGTTTGGTACAATAATACTGCAGACATAACCGTCATAATTTGAACGATTTTAATTAGATGTCTTTAATCAACCAGCTTGCATGATGGGCTTTGTCTGGCGATAGAATTTTATCTCAGGCTGGTTGCTTAAGGACATTTTTCTATTAAGGAGGCTACCTATCGATATGAACCAATATAGTCAATTAGAAACTATTTACCCAATCATTGAATCATTATGCGCAGATGATTATAACGAACTTTTAAAAACTATGAATCTAAATAAAAAAACAATTAGCATAGCGCAAGATGCTCTTCATAAAATAATTTTCCGAGAAAGATCTTTAAGCAGCTCTTATGTTAAAAACGGGAAAACAAACAAAGGACGTCAAAGATACATCAATAAAGCATCTAGACAGTCATTTTCAGACACTGATAAGTCGATTGTCCGCTACACAAAGAAATCTTATGAACAATGGTCAGCTTTTATAAAGTGCATGCTTTATGGCCTGTCTTTAAGAAAGACTGCCTTACCAGGTGGGCATTTCAGCTACAACAGCCTTTTCTTGGCGTCATAAGGTCATCAAGGCAATGAATGATTATCAAGAAGTCATCAAATTATCTGGTGAAATACAAATTGATGAAACTTATTT
>CAZDCS010000007.1:0-21710 GCA_964504015.1 uncultured Mariniplasma sp.
GAAGTTGAAAAATTCAGAAGTCTCAGGAGACATCTCATCATACATCTTTTTAGCGACATCAACTTGCCACGCTCTATCACCTTTAGGGGTCGGATTACCCGATAAAAATGACAATGTCAAATCATATGACTTTAGGTTTTCAATCTTTAATCTCTTAGCTTTTTTTGCGACCATCTCTGATACTAAAGGTACGATATCTTCAAGTATTTGATCTCGGTAGTTCCCTACATCTTCAGCATTATAATCGGTCCTACCAAAGCGATCATAACCTAGTTGAACAAAGTTATCATATCCTAATTTTTGAGCGATTTCATGCCTAACCTTGACCATATCATCATATATCTGATCAAACTTATCTTCGTTATCAGCGAAAAACTTTGAAACAGCTAATTGTGCTTGATGGCGGGTTTCACGGTCTAGATCCTGCAAAAACGGTGCCATTTGACTTAAATTGTAAACTCCATCTTTAAAAGGGATTTTCGCTGATGCGATTAGTTTTCCATACTCAGTTGATAGTTTATTTTCTTCTTGTAAGTCCGGGATGATCTCTGGTTTAAATGTCTTTTGTGCAAGCTCTCCTCTAACAAACATTAATGAACCGAATTTTTTTTCCAGTTGTTTTCGGTTTTTTGATTCCAAAACTTTTTTAGTGAAGAGGTTTTCGTATTTCTCTAAATGAGGCATTTGTTCATCAAAAAAAGCCATTTCTTTTTCATAAAACTCATCTGTTGTATCAAGACTGTTACGAATTGAACAAAGTGAACTTTGAGAGTCCACTGCATCATTAATCTCAAAAACTTTGTGAATAGCTTTGATCTCAGTTTCTAGATTACTTTCACCGATAAGTGCTATTTGACTCTCTAAATCTTTTTGAATTTGTTCCAAATTCGGTCTTACGTACTTATAGTCATTAAACTTCATTTCATACCTTCCTTATATTTATTTTTTTAATAATGTCCAATAGTTCACTGATGTTATCAGCTTTAAAATCTGCTTCTTGTTCTTTTTTGGCTTCTTTTAGCGCTAGAACAAGCATACCTGCTCTTTTTGCAGCAACAACACCCGCTTTTGCATCTTCTACAACAAGGCACTGATCAAAGCTGATTCCTAACTTAGTAGCTGCTAGAAGGAAGATATCTGGGTGCGGTTTGCTTTTTTCAACATCATTACCATCTGCAATCGCGTCAAATGTTTTACTAAGTCCGATTTTTTTCAAGATGAGCTTAGCATTTTTACTAGATGATCCAATCCCGATTTTAATCCCTTTTTTCTTGAGTTCCTCAATGGTTACAAGAACTCCAGGGCAAATATGCTCTTGATTGAGGCTAGACAATAGGGAAACGTAGTAATCATTTTTTATATTTGTTAGAATAACTTTCTCTTCTTCGCTATAACTTTTTTCCGCTTGCTTTAAGATGACATTTAGTGAAGCGAGTCTTGAAACTCCTCTTAATTGGTTATTTAGCGTTTCATCAAAAATAATGTTTTCTTGTTTTGTCATAAATGACCATGATTGTGCATGATATTCATCGGTGCTAACAATAACACCATCTAAATCAAAAATTACAGCTTTAATCATTAATTTCTCCCTTTATGATGGTTATTTAAGTGCTTTGAGCGCTATTCCGCATTCTTCTTAGTTCTCTTCTATTAATCTATTGTAGCATACTTTTCGCGATGCAAATACTCAATATTATTCCTCTTTATCGTTAAACCTAAATATTTTTATGCGTCATAGAGTGTTTCACGATAAGAGTTCTTTTTATAAGTTTGCAAGTTAAGCTCATATGTATTCACATAAACTATGAAGGGCAATCCGGTAGCATATATATTTAGAGTACTATTATTGCTTAATGTAATTGTACCCCAAATTTTTTCAACAAATTCCGGGTGATCAATAAAGGGGTTTCGATTGTTTTGATAACTGAAAATAACGTTATTCCGATTTCTCTCAAATCCGTCAACCGGGTCAAATAAATGCCATCTAAGTAATGTATCTAAATTCCCCATTTGAAGTTCGATAGGCACCGAATTAACTAATTCGAGTTCCTCATATTTCACTACTTTATAAAATAGAATACGAGCAACATCGCCTTTGACTTCATCTCTTGGCTCATAGCTTCCAGATACACCACTATCATCAAAATACCGATTGCTTCTACTTGAATTTTCACTAGGATTGGCTGGCTTTAAAGAGTGTAAATCAGATGCTATGTTGGTTCTACTATTAGATGCTTTGCCTCCTAAAAGCGATTGCGGCCATACATGTTCTCTATTCCATGTGGCTCCACTATCCCAAATACCAGATACAGAGGTTCCTCTATAAACTAAAATCACGTTATTAGGGTTGTTCGGGTCTCTGTCTGTTATATTTAAAATATATCTAGTTTCTCCATAAGATACACCACTAAAACCTACCGATATTATAGTTCTCAAAAATAGCTTTAAATCATTTCCCATCAGACCTCCAGCTCCACTATAATATCCCTCATATATACTTTGTTCATTCCATTTTGCATATACTGTAATATTTTCATAAGTCATTAATTCGAAAACAAACTCAATCGTTAACTCCGGATCTAAGAACCAACCTCCGAAACTAAAGCCTTCTAGAGTTGGGTTTTCTGGTTGCGATATTACAGTCAAATATTCTTGTGTTATTGAATCAACAGCAGTACCGCCGTTAGAATCAAATTCTATCCTATACTCATTGATAATCAATTTTGCATATATTACTACATCTTCAAATATCTTTGTTTCAAAATCAAACTGATTGATAAATGAATTTTCTAAATACCAGCCCTCAATCCTATACCCCTCTTTGACAAGCACTTCTAGTTCGCTGATTGTATGCCCCTCAGCCACTTCAACAACAGTCGTTTTTTCATTAAAAATAAATGCGACTTCGTAGTAAACGGTTTTCCCGATAACTGTAACCTCAAACAGTTTTTGCCTACTAACAGAATCGATCATCACTGTTAAACCCAATGTAACAGTTACATCTTCTTCTTGTCTATTTACATTGCCGTTATTATCAATGACAAATTGGTTCATGCTTTCCCAAGATACATTTGCTTTGTCGTTAAGCTCGGATTCTTTTGGTAGAACAAAACTTTTGGTAACAGATGTTGCACTATCACCTTCTGCATATTGGATTGAAATGCTGTCTAAGACTTGATCAAAGCTATACTTAGTTCCTATATTAATATCACACGCACTAAGTAATATTAGCAACACTATGACACCAAAAATAAAAAATATCTTTCTCATGTTACTCCTCTTTCAAAAAGATTCTTTACTCTTCTATTTTAATCCTATTCTACCTGAAATACAAGCATAGTTCTACATATATTCATTAAGTATAAAAAAAACAAGCTTTCGCTTGTTTTTCATTCAATATCAGTTAAACAAATTCAATAATCGCCATTGGTGCAGCATCGCCACGTCTTGGCACAGTTTTGATTATTCTAGTGTATCCGCCATTTCTTTCTTCATAGCGCGGTCCAAGTTCAGAGAATAATTTTTGAAGTGCATTTTGCCCTTCTTTAACTTCTTCAAAGCGGACAGTTTGTGCTGCTTGTCTTCTTGCACTCAAAGTTCCTTTTTTTGCTAGAGTGATCATTCTATCTGCTAGTTTTCTCAATTCTTTAGCTTTTGCTTCTGTCGTAACAATACGTTCATTAATAATGATATCTGTTACAAGATCGCGAAGTAAAGCTTTTCTTTGATCACTAGTGCGTCCTAATTTACTATAACCCATAATTTACTCCCTCTCTTAATCATCTAAATTGAATTTAGAATCTCTTGCTGCTTTATTGTCGAATTCTAAACCTTGTTCAGCTAGCTTTTCCTTTAACTCTCTAAAAGATTTTCTACCTAAACTTCTAAATCTCATTACATCTTCTTCTGTTAAACCAATAATTTGAGCAACAGTGTAGATACCTGAACGCTTTAAGCTATTAAACAAGCGAACAGATAGGTCTAATTGTTCAATTTTCATCTCCAGTTTTTTATTTATCGGTTCTTCTTCTTGCTCATAAATGAAATCTGCATATCCTGCATTATCACTAATTTGAACAATAACATCAAAATAATCAATTAGCATCTTTGATGCTAACGCGAGCGCTTCTTTAGCCTTGATTGCTCCATTTGTTTCGATTTCTAAAGTTAGTTCGTCTTCGTCTCCTCTTGTTTTTTCAACATGATAAGACACACGTGTAACCGGTGTGTAAATTGAATCAATTGCGATAATGCTTTTTTGATTATCGCTATATTCTTTGTTTGTTTCAGCATTAATATACCCTGTTCCTCGACGAATAGTAACTTCCATAGAAAGTCTTCCAGACTCAGATAAGTTAGCAATAACTTGCTCAGGATTGATAATAGTCACACCATCTACGTTACTGAAATCAGCAGCAGTTACTATACCATCACCAACAGCATATAACTCAAGTTTTTGTTCATAGTTTGGATCTGTTGACTCAACTGAAAAAACAACTCTTTTCAAATTAAGAACTACACCCATAACGTCCTCATAGACGCCTTCCATAGTCGAAAACTCGTGTTCAACACCATCTATTTTAATATTAACAATTGCAGCACCTGGCAATGAAGATAATAAAACTCTTCTTAAAGCATTCCCTAAGGTAATTCCATATCCACGCTCAAGTGGTTTAATGATAAAGTGACCTTTATTGCCGTCTACAGAGATTTCCTCAACTGCAGTTGGTTTTTCAAATTTTAGATCTTTCACAGGTTACCCTCCTTCAATTATCCACGTGGACGTTTTGGTGGTCTACATCCATTGTGTGGTACTGGTGTTACATCTCTAATTGCAGTAATTTCTAATCCTGCAGCTTGAAGTGAACGGATCGCTGCTTCACGTCCAGGACCAGGTCCCTTGACTGATACTTCGATTTTTATCATTCCGTTATCCATAGCAACTTTTGCCACTGCTTCAGCTGACATTTGTGCCGCAAATGGCGTTGATTTTCTGCTACCTTTAAAACCTAGTGCACCTGCACTACTCCAAGCAATTGCATTTCCATCAACATCTGCAATTGTAACGATTGTATTGTTAAACGTTGTATGAATATGTGCAACACCTAAAGGAATATTTTTTCTAGCTTTACGCTTTGTTGTTTTTTTACGTGCCATTTTTTATTCCTCCCTTATTTCTTCTTGCCGGCAATCGCTGTTGGTTTGCCTTTTCTTGTGCGGGCATTATTTTTTGTGTTTTGACCGCGCACGGGCATTCCTCTACGATGACGGATTCCACGATATGAACCAATCTCCATTAAACGTTTTATGTTCAATGTCACTTCGCGTCTTAGATCACCTTCGATGGTGTATTTAAGAACTTCTGTACGAATACGATTTAATTCATCTTCTGTTAATGCCTTAACGCGAGTTTCTTCGCTAACGTTTGCATCCTTTAAACATTTTTGGGCAGTTGATAATCCAATCCCAAACACATAAGTCAATGAAACCACAACTCGCTTATCGCGTGGTACGTCAACACCTGCTATTCTTGCCATAGTTCCTCCTATTTAACCTTGTCTTTGGTTATGTCTTTTATTTTTCTTGTTAATAACATAAACTCTACCTTTTCTTCTGACGATAATGTCATCTTCACTTCTTTTCTTTACAGACGCTTTTACTTTCATTTGCGTTCCTCCTTATTTGCGGCGATATGTAATCCGCCCGCGTGATAGATCATATGGTGACAGCTCTACTGTTACTTTATCACCAGGTAAAATGCGTATGTTGTGCATGCGGATTTTACCAGAAACATGAGCCAATACGATATGGCCATTTTCGATAAGTTCAACTTTGAACTTTGTGTTTGGTAATATTTCAATTACTCGTGCTTCTACCTCAATCAAATCATCTCTAGCCATATATTACTCCTTTTTTGAACCGGTTAGTATTTCATATCCGGTTTCGGTAACTACTACCATGTGCTCAAAATGTGCACTTGGTTTTTTATCAGTTGTAACCGTTGTCCAGTTATCCGTCAAAACCTTAACTTTTTTTGTTCCCAGATTAACCATTGGTTCGACACAAAATGTCATACCTGGTTTTAATATAGGACCTTGCTTTGCTTTTCCGAAATTAGGAACATAGGGTTCTTCATGTAATTCGCGGCCAATACCATGACCTGTAAATTCTTCAACAATACCATAACCATAAGGCTTAATAAATGATTCAATAGCATGTGATATATCTGAGACATTATTTCCTGGTTTCACCTGAGCTAGACCAACATATAATGCTTTTTCAGTTACCTCTAATAACTTTTGAATCTCTGGTTTAATCTCGCCTACTGGGTATGTTGTTGCTGAATCTGCATGATATCCTTTATAGTTAACCCCGAAATCCAAAGTTATGATATCTCCTTGTTTAAGTATTTTTTTCTTTGAAGGTATTCCGTGGACTACAACTTCATTAACAGAGGCGCAAATCGACCCCGGAAATCCGTGGTACCCCTTAAATGAGGGTGTCGCTCCATGCTTAATTATATATTGTGCTGCGAGTTCATCAAGATGATGCGTTGTTACGCCTGGTTTAATATGCTCTTTGAGCATTTGTCTTGTATCTTCTAAGATGCCTCCAGCTTTACGCATCAACTCAATTTCGCGTTGTGATTTTATTTGAATCAAAGTGTCACACCTAATGCTTGCATTATTTTATCTTGTATTTCTTGAATTGATTTTGTCCCATTAACATAAATTATTTTCTCTGTTTTTTCATAATATCCGACAATTTGTGCTGTTTGGTCTTCATAAATATCGATTCTATTTTGAACTGTTTTCTCTGAATCATCATTTCTTTGAATAAGTTTTGCTCCCTCAATATCACATATACCTTCTTTTAAAGGTTTATTATTTTCTATGTGATAAACTGATCCGCATTTCGAGCATACTCGTCGTCCGCTAATGCGGGCAACGACTAAATCGGTTGGCGCCTCTATTTTAATAAATGCATTTACTTTCCAACCTTTTTCTGCTAGTAATTTATCAAACATTTTAGCCTGCTCTAAATTTCTTGGATACCCATCTAGTAAAAACCCCTTTTGGGTATCATCAAGTGATAATCTTTTACGAACAATTTCATCTGTTATATCATTAGGGACAAGCTTTCCTTTACTCATATATTCTTTAGCGATATTCCCTATAGTTGAGCCTTTATCTGCTAAATCTCTAAAAATCATACCAGTTGAAATATGTGGGATATTAAAGTGATCAATCAATAGCTTTGACTGTGTTCCTTTTCCTACACCCGGTGGTCCCATAATAATTATACGCATTTTAATTTATCCTCCACTTATCTAAAGATTCCACTATATTCTGTTTGGCTTGCATCTGTTTCAATTTGTTGCGTAGTTTCTATTGCAACTCCGACAATAATCAATAGACTTGTACCGCCAATTGTTATAGCTTGTGCCTCAGTGCCTGTGAACCCGAAAATAATTGCTGTAAAGATTGGTAATACCGCTAATATTACTAGGTATACCGTTCCAATAACTGTTATCTTAAACAAAAGCTTAGCAATAAAATCTTGTGTTTCTTGTCCTGGTCTAATACCTGGGATATAAGCATTTGATTTGGATAAATTGTTTGCCATTTTCTCAGGGTTAATCATTAAGAATGCATAGAAGAAAGAGAACACGACAATTAATAAAACATATAGAATAAATCCAATCGGCTCCTGGAAATTAAAAATACTGTTTAGCCATCCAGAAAGACCGCCTGTGGCACCTGCCGCAGCTGTAAAACCAATAAGTGTTAAAGGTAGGCTTAGAATTGTTTGGGCAAAGATGACTGGAATAATACCAGAACTATTGATTCTCATTGGAATATTTGAATCTGATTTGCCTTGCCGATTCGCATATTGCACTGGGATTTTTCGCTTAGCAATTTGCATATAGACAACACCTAGCAAAATACCAAAGTAAAGCATTATAATAATACTGAAATATACAATATCCCATCCGCCAGTGCCATGAGTAATGTATTTAGACCACAATGTTGTCCACATTGATGGCAAACTAGTAACAATCCCTGCAACAATTAACATTGATGTACCATTACCAATACCTTTTTTAGTAATTAAATCAGCGAACCAAATTGCTAAAGCTGTTCCACCTGTCATTACTAATGCCATGTAGATATAGAATAAGAATCGGTAAGATTCAACATCAGCAGCTTCTAAGCTTGGAATTAAGACACTTCCGTTTACACTAATACCAATAATCAATCCTAACCCTTGAATAAATGCTAATACAATAGCAAGGTATCGGGTTATTTTATTAATTTTAGCTTTTCCGGTTTCGCCTTGTTCACTCCACTCTTTTAATTTTGGAATAACCATTTGCAATAATTGCAACGCAATTGATGCCGTAATATAGGGTGTAATACCAAGCGCTAGAATTGAAAATCGTTCTAGGGCTTGTCCACTAAAGTTATTCAGTATAGCAACAAAGCTTCCGCTTTCATTCATAAATGCTACGATAGCATCTGTATTAAACAACGGGACTGTAATGTGACTTGCAATTCTAACAATTAATAAGATGAATAAGGTAAATGCTAATCTTAGCATTATTGTTTTATTACTTAAAATTCGTTTTATTCGCACCCACACTTTAAATCACCTCTACTGTTCCACCGGCTTTTATAATTGCTTGTTCAGCAGCTTTCGAGAAAACGTTCGCTTTTACAGTTAACTTTTTCTCTAAAACGCCATTAGCCAGTACTTTAACACCTGATTTAAGTTTTTTCAAAACATTTCTCGCAATTAGCACTTCTGGAGTGATTATTTCTCCATCATTAAACTGATTTAAATCAACTAAATTTATGACAGCATATTCCTTGCGATTAACATTTTTAAATCCTCTTTTAGGGATTCTTTGGAAAAAAGGAAGTTGTCCTCCTTCAAATCCTGCACGAGGTCTACCTCCTGAACGAGCGAGCTGACCTTTGTCTCCTCTACCAGCAGTTCCGCCGGTTCCACTTCCTGGTCCTCTACCTAAACGTTTGCGTTTTTTACGAGCACCATCTACAGGTTTTAGTTCATGTAACATCGGTTATACCTCCTACTCAACTTCTTGTACAACAATCAAGTGCGATATGGTATTAACCATCCCAAGAATAGCTTCATTAGCCTCTTTAATAACAACTTGATTAATCTTTTTTAGTCCTAATGCATGTGCCGTTTTTACTTGATTGGGCTTGCGGCCAATCAAACTTCTTTTTAATGTTATTTGTATTTTCATTATGCCAACTCCGCAACATCTACACCACGAAGTGCTGCAACTTGTTCTGCAGTTCTAAGTTCTTTTAGACCTTTGAAAGTCGCACGAACCATATTTATTGGTGTACTTGATCCAATTGATTTAGATAAAATATCACTTATCCCTGCTAGTTCAAAGACGGCACGAACTGCTCCACCAGCGATAATACCAGTTCCTTCAGATGCTGGTTTAAAAAATACTTTTCCTGCTCCAAAGTTACCTGTAACTGCATGTGGAATTGTTGCTCCAACAATTGGAACCTTCATCATGTTTACTTTAGCCGCTTCAATTGCCTTTTTAATCGCATCTGGAACCTCTGATGCTTTTCCAGTACCAAAGCCGACTTGACCTTTTTTATCTCCTATGACAACCAAGGCAGCAAAACGAAAACGACGACCACCCTTAACTACTTTTGTTACGCGGTTAATGGAAACTACACGTTCTTCGAATTGATTATCTTTATCTCTTTGATTATATCTATTTCTAGCCATGTTCGTTTTCCTCTCTAAAATTGTAATCCTGCGCTACGTGCAGCTTCAGCTAATGCTTTAATACGTCCGTGATATAAATATCCGCTACGATCAAACACAACTACTTTAACACCTTTTGCAAGCGCCTTTTCGGCGATTAACTTACCAACTGCCTTTGCTGATTCAATGTTTGAACCTTTTAGACCAGATTCTTGACTACGAGCGCTGATAAGTGTTGTTTGTTTCACATCGTCTATGAGTTGGACATATATTGCATTATTTGAACGATACACAGATAGTCTTGGACGATCTGCTGTTCCTTCAATAATCTTACGAATTCTTAGATGACGTTTTTGTCTTGTGACATTTTTAGATGCTTTTTTTATCATAATTATGTCCTCCCTTACTTAGCAGTCTTTCCAGCTTTACGCGGAACATACTCATCAACATAACGAATCCCTTTACCTAGATACGGTTCTGGTTTTCTAACACTTCTAATCTGAGCTGCGAATTCACCAACAACTTGCTTGTTGATTCCTTCAATTGTGATTTCTGTGTTTTTTGGAATGGTAACAGTTATTCCTGCTGGAATTTCTAGATCAACTGGGTGTGAAAACCCCATACTTAAATTAACGATATTGCCCTTTAGAGCTGCTCTATAACCAACACCGCGAATTTCTAATTGCTTTTTGAAGCCGGTAGATACACCTTCGACCATATTTGCTAATAAAGCGCGAGTTGTTCCGTGTATCTTTCTTGAAAATATTTCGTCATTTTGACGTGTAACAGTTATTTTTGAATCCTCAGCTTTTATTCCTAAATCTTGATTGTATTGGAATTCAAGTTGACCTTTGGGCCCTTTTACTACTGCGTAGTTTTCCGGGCTTATTGTGACGGTAACGCCAGCAGGAACTTGAATCACCTTATTACCTATTCGTGACATAATTTCCTCCTTATTACCATATGTAGGCGAGAACTTCGCCGCCAACTTGAGCTAAACGTGCTTCGCGATCAGTCATCATACCTTTTGATGTTGAGACTAAGGCAATTCCCAATCCATTTAACACTTTAGGCACATTTTCTACCGATGCATAAACACGAAGTCCTGGTTTCGATATCCGTTTCAACCCTTTAATTACACGTTCTTTTGTATCCGTGTATTTTAAAGTTACTACTATTTTTCCTTGTACACCATCTTTTACAGTTGTAAAACCAGCAATGAATCCTTCTTTTTTAAGAACCCTTAACATATCGTTTTTTAAACGAGAAGCCGGCATTTCTACTTTTACATGACGCATTTTATTTGCGTTACGAATACGGGTAAGCATATCCGCGATTGGATCAGTCATAACCATGTCAAATTCCTCCTTATTACCAACTTGCTTTTCTAATACCAGGGATTTCTCCCTTATGTGCTAATTCACGAAATTTAAGACGTGACAAGCCAAACTTGCGCATATACCCACGTGGGCGGCCATCTATTGCATCACGATTTCTCAAACGTGTCGCCGAAGCATTTCTAGGGAGTTTCTGAAGTGCTTGATAATCCCCTTTTTCCTTCAACTCAGCAACAATCGTACGATACCGCTCTACAATCACGCGGCGTTTCATATCTTTAACAATTTTTGATTTTTTTGCCATATACTACGCCTCCTACTTTTTAAACGGCATTCCAAGATGACTTAGCAGTGCGCGTCCCTCTTGGTCTGTTTTAGCCGTTGTTACAATTACTATGTCCATACCACGAACCTTTTTAACTTTGTCCAAACTAATTTCCGGGAAAATAATTTGCTCTTTAATTCCTACGGTGTAATTACCGCGACCATCAAATGAATTTGCAGAAATCCCTCTAAAGTCACGAACACGCGGTAGTGCAATAGAAACAAGTTTGTCTAAGAAATAAAACATTCTTTCGCCTCTAAGAGTTACTTTAGCGCCAATTGGCATGCCTTCTCTAAGTTTAAAGTTAGAAATTGACTTTTTAGCTTTTGTGATTAGTGGTTTTTGTCCAGTGATGTCTTTTAGTTCTTCAACAGCATCATCTAGTACTTTAGGATTAAATACTGCATCTCCTACACCCATATTCACAACTATTTTATCTATTTTTGGCACTTGCATAACCGAAGTATAATTGAATGTTTTCATTAATTCGGGTTTGACAATTTTTTCATACTTTTCTTTAATTACATTCATTGTTCAAACTCCTTATTTATCAAGGCTTTCGCCTGATTTTTTTGCGTATCTTACTTTTTTTCCGTTTACTTCATGATAACCAACACGCGTTGGTTTTCCTGTTTTAGGGTCAATCATAGCAATATTAGATACATGAATAGATGCTTCTACTTCCATAATGCCGCCTTTATCGTTTGCTTGTGTTGGTCTTTGGTGTTTTTTAACTATATTTACTCCTTCAACCAATACACGATTTGTTCGAGGATACACCTTTAGAACGCGACCTGTTCTTCGTGTGGCATTTCCTTTTTTATCAGTTACAAATTGATCGCGCCCGGCAATAACTGCAACTGTGTCTCCAGCTTTAATATACATAGACGAGACCTCCTTATAATACTTCAGGAGCAAGAGATACGATCTTCATAAAGTTCTTTTCTCTAAGCTCTCTGGCCACGGGACCAAAAATACGGGTACCTCGTGGTGTTCCATCTTCTTTTAAAATAACTGCTGCATTTTCATCAAATTTGATATATGAACCATCAGCACGGCGAAGGCCTGTTTTAGTGCGAACAATAACCGCTCTTAGAACCTCACCTTTTTTTACCATACCGGCAGGTGTTGCTTTTTTTACAGTTATAACCACAATATCACCGATATTAGCATAGCGACGACGGGTTCCCCCTAAAACCTTAATCACAAGGACTTCTTTAGCTCCACTGTTGTCAGCGATACCTAATCTACTTTCTTGTTGAATCATGATTTCTTTTCCTCCCTATACTAGTTCGGCTTTAGCAACAACTTCTAAAAGACGGAATCTTTTAGTTTTTGATAAAGGACGTGTTTCCATAATTGTCACTGTATCACCGATTCTTGCTAAACCTTTTTCATCATGCACATGGAAGTTTTTTGAGACTTTGACACTTTTTCTGTACAAAGGCGCTTTCTTATATGTGCTAACAACCACGGTAATCGTTTTATCCATTTTGTCAGATACAACAATTCCCGTATATACTTTTCTATTATTACGTTCCATCATATCCTCCTTATTCAGCACGTTCACTGATGATTGTTTTCATTTGTGCAACCGTTTTTTTCACTTGCATAATTCGAGCTGTGTTTTCAAGTTGACCTACTGCCAGTTGAAAACGTAGGTTGAATAACTCAGCCTTAAGCTCTACAATACGTTTCTCTAAATCAGTTGTACTGATTTTTCTAATCTCTACTGCCTTCACAGTTGCTCACCTCTTTTAACAATTTTTGTCTTAATCGGCAATTTATGTGCTGCTAAGCGCAATGCTTCTCTTGCAATTACATCAGAGACTCCATTGATTTCAAACATAATTTTACCTGCTTTAACAACAGCAACCCAGTGGTCTGGGGCTCCTTTGCCAGATCCCATGCGCACTTCTAGTGGTTTTTTTGTTTTCGCTAGATGAGGGAAAATATTAATCCACACTTTTCCTAATCTTTTCATATGTCTTGTCATTGCGATACGCGCCGCTTCGATTTGACGATTCGTTATCCAAGCCCCTTGCTGAGCCACTAAAGCAAAATCTCCGTTTATAATTTCATTTCTACCTTTAACTTTGCCTTCATAACTAACACGGTGAGGGCGGCGGAATTTGGTTCTTTTTGGCATTAACATAATTATCTGCCTCCTCTGTTATCACGCGGATTCCGAGGCCCACGTCTTGGTCTTCTATCTTGACGCGGTGCTCTCGCATCTTGCTTTCTGCGATTTTCTTCAAGTGTTTGTCCAGGAAGAACTTCACCATTATAAATCCATACTTTAATACCTAAGACTCCATAAGTTGTATGTGCTTCTGCTGTAGCATAATCAATATCCGCACGTAGTGTATGTAGTGGAACTTGTCCATCTGAATACCCTTCGCTACGAGCTATTTCTGCTCCACCTAAACGACCAGAGATTAGTGTTTTAACACCTTTAGCTCCAGATTTTAGCGCACGTTGCATTGCTATTTTTTGAACTCTTCTAAATGATGCTCTGTTTTCTAGTTGATCAGCAATACTTCTTGCAACAAGAACTGCCACTCTTTCGGGGCGTCTTATTTCTATTACATTAAATATGATTTCTTTTTTTGTTAGTTTTTCTAACTTAGCCACAGCTTTTTTCTTAGTTTCAGCATCACGACCGATAACAACACCTGGTTTTGCCGTGTGTAGAGCAATTTTTACACGGTTTTTCCCGCCTTTGCCTTTAACTCGCTCGATTTCGATGTGAGAAACAGCAGCTTTTTTGTAGAAATCATTTAGGTACTTACGTATTTGTGCATCCTCTTTTACTAGGGCAGGGACTGCTGTTTTTTCAGCATACCACTTTGAATCCGAAGTACGGATGATGCCAAGACGCATACCAATTGGATTAACTTTTTGACCCATGTCTCTTCACCTCTACTCTTTATCTGCCACGATAACTGTAATGTGGCTAGTTCTCTTTTGAATTATATCGCCTTGACCCTTAGCTCTTGGTAAAAGTCTTTTTAGACGAACTCCTTCATTCACATAAACCTCTTTAACAAAAAGGTTCTCTACGCTTGCATTATTGTTGTGTTCAGCGTTAGCGACAGCGCTGTTTAACACTTTTAAGATAATTGGTGAGGCAGCACGTGGAGTAAACATTAAGATTGCTTGCGCTTCTTTAATGTCTTTTCCGCGAATTAGATCGATTACCAATCTTGCCTTACGTGGAGTAATGCGAACGGTCTTAGCCATAGCTTTAGTATCCATTATTTTATCCTCCACTTACTTTCTCTTAGCCTTTTTATCGTCTTTATTGTGTCCATGATATGTACGAGTTGGAGCGAATTCGCCAAATTTATGTCCAACCATATCTTCTGTAATATATACAGGAACATGTGCTTTACCGTTATATACGGCTACTGTGTGCCCAACGAAATCAGGGAAAACCGTTGAACGACGAGACCATGTTTGAATTACTTTTTTTACGTTTGATGAATTTTGTTTTTGAACTTTCTTCAGCAAATGATCATCACAAAATGGTCCTTTTTTAACTGAACGTGCCATAATTTTCCTCCTACTTCGTCCGACGACGTATAATCAAGTCGTTCGATGCTTTCTTCTTATCGCGAGTAATAACACCGCGAGCTTTTTTACCCCAAGGGGTCATTGGTGACTTTCTACCAATTGCTGTTCTACCTTCACCACCACCATGAGGGTGATCGATTGGATTCATAACAGAACCACGAACAGTAGGGCGAACTCCCATGTGTCGCTTTCTGCCAGCTTTACCAATATTAACAAGTTCGTATGATTCGTTACCTACAACACCAATTGTTGCACGGCATGTTCCTAAAATCTTACGCACTTCACCAGATTGCAAACGCAATAAAACATATTTATCTTCACGTCCCAAAATTTGAGCAGATGTTCCAGCACTTCGTGCTATTTGTCAACCTCTACAAGGGCTCATTTCAATGTTATGAATTATTGTACATACAGGGATATTCATTATTGGTAATGCGTTACCTATTTTGATATCCACCCTAGGACCAGAAACAATAAACTTTCCAACTTCTAAGTCTTTTGGTGCAATGATGTATCTCTTTTCTCCATCTACATAATGTATTAAAGCGATGTTAGCATTACGGTTAGGGTCGTACTCTATAGTAGCAACTTTCCCGTTTACACCATCTTTATTACGTTTAAAATCAATTACACGATATTTTCTTTTTGCACCGCCACCGATGTGACGTACAGTGATTTTACCTTGATTGTTTCTTCCACCTGTGCGAGAAAATGGCTCAAGTAGTGATTTTTCAGGAGTAGATGTTGTTAGTTCTTCATAAGTTAAAACACTCATGTTACGACGACCATTGGTAGTCGGTTTGTATTTTCTAACCGCCATTAGGTTAAACCTCCTTTAATTTTTCACTTATTGTGTGAAGGCATCAATTTTTTGGCCCTCAGCTAGTTTAACGATTGCTTTTTTGTATGCTGGTCTAAATCCTTCATGCTTTCCTACCTTGCGGTATTTAGGCAAAACGTTAATTGTATTTATTGATAGAATCTTCACTTTAAAGATTGCTTCTATCGCTTTCTTAATTTCAATCTTATTAGCTCTTTTATCTACTTTAAACGTGTATCTGTTGTGACTTTCAATCATTTTGGTAGATTGTTCTGTAATAATTGGAGCCTTAATAATTTCATAATAATTAGTCATTAGAAAGTACCTCCTCTAATGCTGCAACTGCATCTTTGGTCATTAATAGATTTTTACAATTTAAGATGTCATATACACTGACATGATTAACTTGTGAAAATGCAACTGTTGGGACATTTCTTGCTGCAAGAATTTCATTTTGCTCAAACTCTTTTGCCACAACTAAGGTCTTCCCTGTTATTTCCAAACTTGCTAACAGCTCATTGAATAATTTAGTTTTTGGTTGATCGATATTTAGTGCGTCAATAATTTTTAATTGTCCTTTAGCTACATGATATGATAATGCTGATCTTAGAGCTAGTTGACGAACTTTTTGATTCATCTTAACTGTATATTTTCTTGGTGTTGGTCCAAATACAATCCCACCTGTTCTCCACAGTGGTGAACGAATTGTTCCGTGACGAGCACGTCCCGTTCCTTTTTGACGCCATGGTCTTTTACCACCACCTGATACTTCACCGCGACTTTTAACTGAATGCGTTCCTTGTCTCATCGCAGCTCTTTGAGCATTAACTACATCAAATAAAGCTTGTTGGTGTGGCTCAATTCCGAATACGTAATCGGATAAGGTCAGGTCTTCAACTTTTTTTCCTGTTTTACTTAATATGTTTATCTTTGGCATAATAACCCTCCTTACTTGTTACTTTTAACAGCAGATCTAACGATTACAAGTCCTTTTCTAGGCCCTGGAACACTTCCGCTTATTAATAGTAATTGATTTTCCACATCCACAGATACAACTTTCAGATTTTGAATAGTAACTTGTTCAGCTCCCATTTGCCCTGGTAAGTTTTTACCTTTAATATTACCTTTAACGGCACCCATAGAACCTGGCCCTCGGTGATATCTTGAACCATGTGTCATCGGTCCTCGACTTTGGTTGTGTCTCTTAATGGTTCCGGCGAAGCCTTTACCCTTTGAAGTTCCTGTGACATCGACTTCTTCGCCGACTTTAAATAAATCATTTTTAACAAGGTCACCGACCGTTAAATCCACTAATTCATTTTTATGAGCTTCCTTAAAGCGGATTTCTTTAACGAAGCGCTTAGGTGCTGTATTAGCTTTTTTCACGTGCCCTTGTTCAGGCTTGTTACTTAATTTGTCCCGTTTTGTTTCGAAACCGACTTGAGTTGCTTCATAACCATCTGTTTCAATAGTTTTTTGTTGCAACACAACATTGTCAGCCACGTCAATAACGGTAACTGGGATGACTAATCCATTTTCATCGAAAATTTGCGTCATACCAAGTTTTCTACCCAAGATTCCTTTGGCCATAATTTTCCTCTTTCTTAATTTTTTCTATTTTTTCAATACAA
Source organism: uncultured Mariniplasma sp. (assembly GCA_964504015.1). Taxonomy (GTDB): domain Bacteria; phylum Bacillota_I; class Bacilli_A; order Acholeplasmatales; family Acholeplasmataceae; genus Peloplasma. Next base: position 17,452 of record CAZDCS010000007.1, read on the forward strand.
TATCGATACCTGATGGTAAATCGATATCCATTAACGCACTAATTGTTTTAGGGTTTGGATCAACAATTTGAATTAATCTTTTGTGCGTTCTACGCTCGAACTGTTCTCTTGAATCCTTGTTCACATGTGGTGAACGAAGGACAGTGAAAATTTCTCTTTCTGTAGGAAGAGGGATTGGACCCTGTACAGTTGCACCAGTTCTAAGTGCGCTGTCAACAATCTTCTTTGCAGCTTGATCAATCAACCTATGATCATATGCCTTTAAACGAATTTTAATTACATCTTTTGCCATTACAATAGCTCCTTTCGCCTATAATCTTGTATAGACTTGCTCCATGGAAAAACCTTACACATAGACAACGGCTATCCGTGTGTCGACAACCTCCCACTTTACAGCCTCGCTCATGTTTCCACAAGCTCTATAATTATATAAAAAAAGGGAATAAAAAGCAACCCTTTTTTCTTTTTTTATTATATTTTCACTTTAATTTTGTTTTCTTCAAGTATTTCTTTTAATAATTGTTCTCTTTTTAGGATTTCCTCATTTTTTTGCTTATACTCTCCCTCTATCCTTCTTAACTGTGCCCTTGCAGCATTTTCTCGTTTAATATCGTTTTCAATCGGTATTTCCTTTGTTTCGGGGAATCTCTTGCGATAATCTTTTCTTCTTTTCCTCTCGGCCGCCACCCCTTTGTAGTAGCCTCTGGTATCCACATAGTTTCTTAGCACATCTTCAATTAATCTTACCTTGTTTGAAGGGATTGAGTAGTTTGTGAACCCTGCTATCATGAATTTTGAAAATAATTTCGGGTTAGATAAAAAGTTCCCTGAAAGCATGTGTGTTATTTTTAACTTAAAATCCCTTAGATATTGATGCAAGTCTCTCAAATCAGGCCAAAATATCTCTAAAATTTCTTCTTTGGTCAAAGAGCTGAACCGATCAAAATCATCAGTTACCTCTTCTATCATATCGTTTAAATCAATAATAGCAAAATCCATATCTTTGTAATCTTCGAAATAATCAATTGCTGATTCTGTTTCAATCATAATACCTACGTTAACTAAGTGCAAAATACCATGGAAAAACGTTTCAATAATATCTCTCCAAATGTTAATTTCTCCATTTGTTCTAACCATAGGTATGACAATATTCACAACTCTTTCAGTCTCTCGTGCAGCTTGAGCAATGGCAAGCATATTTTCTGCATAGACACCTTCAAATTCGCGATACGTGTCAATGTCAGTGTATATATTACCTAGATACTCAGTCGGTCTTTCAGGTCTAAAGTCTGGTATACGTATATAGACCTCTCCTTCGTCCATTGTTTTGAGCAACTTATAGAAAACCTTGTATTGTTCAGACCGACCAACAAGAGAGCCTTTTGATACATAGATAAATTCAGATTTAAATGGCGCTACTCCTGAATACCAATTACCCGATGATATTCTATCAATAAGTCTAATATCATTCATTGGAGCATATATTTTAATTTTCGAGGGCTTATAGCTGGCTTTTTCGCCTATTTTATATGTCGTTTCCTCAATCACCTTATCATATTCAGTTATCTGCTGATTCGTTGGATCAATAATAATTGAACTGTTCCTCGAATCTATAATAGCCATATCTTCGCTTACATATTTTTCACTAGAGACAGCGATAGTGATTTCGTACTCACTAGCTAGAGTTCGCCCTAGTTTCTCATCATCAATACTCTTACAAATAATCCCTGTAATATGCTTCGATAAATTGAAAAACTGCTCTTTTTTCAACTTATTAACAACCAAAATAAAAGCTGATTTCCTACGCTTTGTCATTTTTTGCAAACCAATCATTTCAAATCTTTCACTTAACCTTTTTCTCAAATAATCAAATGTTTCATAAACATATTTTTGATCCCTAGTATGCTCCTCTTTCAATGCGTTAGGGTTTTGGATAAGAAATTCATCTATTGCTTTATTGAAAGCTTTTTTTATGTTTAGTTTGTCGTTATACATTAGCTCTTTAAACCTGAGCATAATTGTTTGCTTATCAAAACACCAATGGACAAATCCATGAATATCCCTCACATCCCCTTTTGTTTTAGCTCTCATAGCCTCTAGGGTTTGGTGTTGATTGAACTCATCATCTATAACTTCATATAGTTCCTTATATAGAATATTGACATTAGCTTTTGTGGCATTCAAAAAAGGCGCTGATTCATTGTAATAAACAATTTTCCCCCTAACTGTATCGCCGTGTATTATTTTGCAGGGATAATGTTTGAATTTCACCATTAGATCTTTTTCCCCTTTATATGGATTTTTTTCTTTACTAAATATGCTGCACCAATAAATCCAGCATTATTTCCGGACTTAGCGAGTAAAAAGGGGACATTCATTGTTGAAAATCTGGCATGTTTTTGATATTTTTTAACAATTATGTCGATTAGAAATTCTCCAGCTTGAGAAACCCCACCTCCAATAATAAAAACATCAGGATCTACTATTACCGCCAGTATACTGGCGCTTATAGCTATATGTTCAGCAAATCTATTCACAACCTTTAACCCAATATCATCACCTGCTTTTGCTGCATCAAAGATACTTTTAACACTTAAGTTAGCTAAGTCAATCTTAGATGTTTTGGTTACCGCAAGCTCTTTAGTATAATTGAGTATTCCAGCAGTTCCACATATTTGCTCAAGGCATCCCTGTGAACCGCATCCGCAGGCAACAGATTGACCTTCAAACACTCTCATATGGCCGATTTCTCCACCTAATCCAGAGCCTCCTTCAAATATTTCCCCATCGATGATTAACCCTCCACCAACACCAGTCCCAATTGTATAAAAGACAGCGTTATTATACGGATTTTGTAAGCTTTCATTCTCTCCAAGTGCAGCCAAGGTTGCATCATTTGAAACAGCAACCTCAACTCCTTTTGGTATTAATTCTTTAATTGCGTTTATAACACTCATGTTATCCCATTCTAAATTTGGGCATTGTTTTATTCTTCCGTTTTTTACTGGACACGGAACTGCTAATCCGATCCCCTCAATATCCCCATAATCTATCCCGTTTTTTTTATTAACCTTCTCTATACACTTTGCTATAAGCGCGAATATAGCAATTTTTTGATTCTCGGTCGGTGTTTTCATTTCCTCTTTAACCAATAGTTTCATTTCAGGCATCAAGAATAATCCTAATTTGATGTTTGTTCCCCCTATATCGACTCCATAGATAAATTTAGACATGAACAGTCCCTCCTTTTGTACAACTAGTATTATTATACAGCACATTTTTTATAAAAAAAAGTCTTTTTCGCTTTTTTTAACAAAAAAGAATGTTGATTTATCTCTTTCATCAACACTCATTTTTGAAATCTATATTTTACACCTTTAATGAACTAATACTGTTGTTTAAAGTAATTGCTAATGTTTTCTAATGACTTTAGCAAAACCTCATCTTTATCAAGGTTTAAGTCTTTAAATAAGTAGTCAATCATTTCATCGTGGAATTCTTTATGAATCATCAAGACCTCGATCGCCGATTTATTAAGTTCTAAATATACTTTTCTTCTATCTGCTTCATCACGATATCTAGAGACATACCCTTTTCTAACCAAAACATTAATGGATGTTGTAAGAGTCCCTAGAGTCACTCTGAGTCTTTTAGCAATATCCCCCATAGTTGGAGGGCTTGACTTTTCAATAGCCTCTAAAACATGAACTTCAGTCATGGAAAGTTCTACTCCATTTTTCTTTAATTCTCCACCTTCAATAGTTAAAATATGGTTAAAAACCTCAACTAACAACTCATTAATTATTCGTTTTGGAGAACTCATTAACTACCTCCTATTTATATAACAATATAACCTACCCCTAGAGTTCCTGGCCCTGCATGCGCTCCAACAACTGGAGTCAACGGAACTAATTCAATAGTAATCTCTGGTCTAGCGCTTAATATTTGTTTCTTGAACTCTTTAGCTCTTTCCTCATTATTAGTATATGAGATAAACATGATGACGTTTTGCCCTTCGATATCTTTTTTAATAACTTCAATCAACCTTTTTTGAGCTTTACTTGTCGTTCTTATTTTTTCAAAAGGAACAAGTCTTCCATCTTTTTGAATGTGTAATAGGGGCTTTATCTTTAAAAGAGTCCCTATAAAGCCGCTTGCTGCAGATAGCCTGCCATTTTTTACAAGGTATTTTAATGTGTCCACTAACACATATACATATATATTATTTCTTATTTTTTCCAATTTGTCAATTATATCAA
>CAZDCS010000008.1:0-7638 GCA_964504015.1 uncultured Mariniplasma sp.
ATTTTGAAATGCTTGTTTTACAGCTAAAATACAATGAAGAAGTGTTTGTTTATGAAAATTGAGTAGATTTTAGGGGAATTAGGAAAAAATCAACGGCCCCAAATAGATCGGTTACTATCTTTATAAATGAAAAAGAGTCTATAATCAGTTAGTGATTATAAGCTCTTTTTATTTGATTGCAGGTGTATTGGACAGAATAAATAAAAAAGAGAGCATCTCGGCCCTCTCATTACACAGTCCAAACGGACTGAAGCTCTCGAAATCATTAACTGGTTTCTAAGCCGCCTTCTTAAGACATCTAAATTATACGATAAGAGTTGCTCTGTGTCAAGTTGAGATGCACTGGTTCTTTGTTTAAGTTGAATGTTGCTAATGTTTTCGAAAAACACAACAGAATGTGTTTATTTTAAACCATACGTTAATAAATTCCGAAAGCTAGTGAAAGGGTTTTATATAAGTCTTTCATGCATCTAGAGTCTAATTTGATTGAAAAAGAGATTAATGATGTATCTTTTCCTATTGATATCTGTAAAATCTAAAATCCATCAAGAAAAAACGGGGGATAGTTCAGCAACACTCAACTTAAACAGGTAGATGTAGAAAGGGAAACTAAATTTTGTATTGTGTTGATCTTCCTTGTCCAATCTTTTGAATTTTATTTTCCCTAAGCAAATTATTCAAATGTCTTTCAATTGTTACTTGGGAGATATCAGAAAGCATATTAACAAGTTCCTTTTTGGACACTGGAGTAAATGATTCCCCTATACATTTGAAAACTCTCTCTTTGTTGGAAGTTTTACTTTCTCTTACAATTATATATCTGTCTTCCAAAGTTCGATACGCTTTTATTACGATACCTAAATAATAAATAATAAATGGTTTAACATCATTTTCTTGTTCATGCCAACTATTATTACTGTACTCTAGTACATCATAATATGTATCTTTCGTATCTTCTATAATTTTTTCTATACTGATGTATTTCCCTACATAGTATCCTGATTTATACAAGAGGAGTAAAGTTAACAATCTTGACATCCGACCATTACCATCACTAAATGGATGAATGCATAAGAAATCAAATACAAAAGTTGGAATTAGGAATAAGGGATCTATTATATTTAATTTTATAGTTTGAGTGTATTCCTCACATAATAATTCAACATAGTCAGAGGTTAGGTGAGGTGTAACTGGGATAAATTTTATTTCACTATTTCCATAAACATCTTTTTCTTCAATAATGTTATCGCTGTTTTTATAGCCCCCACCGATGCTATTCCCCGAAAATCCATACAACATCTTATGTAGTTGCTTTATAACATCGGGCTTTATGTCCATGTATTCATGACTAGTGTGTATCAGCTCTAAAGCTGATCTATATCCAGCTATTTCAGATTCATTACGATTTTGTGGCTTCACTTTATCACTGACAATTTCTTTAAGTCTCTTATCTGAAGTAAATATTCCTTCGATTCTATTGGATGAATCAACGCTTTGAATTTTCGCAACTGTAGTAAGTTTTTCCAGTATATTCTGATTTGCAATAGAAAATAACTCTGTCTTTGCTTTATATTCATGAAGTTTTGCAATCATATTAATAATCTCATTACCAAAATTCATTTTTAAGTATTTGTTATAATCTAACCGTTTCTGCATCATAACACCCTCTTTCTACATCATTTTATCATTTTTGATGCATAAAATCAATAGACTGATGTAGAAAGAGGGATATATTCATTATTCACTAGAGTTACTGCCCTTAAACATATTTTGTTTAGCGGCTGGTTTTCACAGCAGAGCTCTCATTCCAATCTATCTACATTTACACTATTGGTAAGGCAACCCTCTTTATAAAAGTGTTTTATCCGATTTTTGCATAGTTTGGAAGAGTCTAAGATTTGATGCTTTTAGACAGAAGTTAACGTAAATTGTAGGATTAAAGGTATGAAAAAGGGGCTGTGTTAAGTAGTTCAATACAAAACAACCAAACCTAGAAAACACATTTGCGAACATGCTCTAGATTATGAGTGATTCTTCTTTAAGGCTTTTTAAAAATAGCGAAACAATTAAAAGATCTGCCGACCCACCAAAGCTAAGCTTGTTAGCAATAGTAAATTCAGTATAGTTTATTACAGCATCGTAATCATTAATGTCAAGATTACTAATTTGTTTTTTAACTTCATAATATGATGTAATACTACCAGCTCGCTTTAGTAAAACAGTATCTTCACAAGCTAGGATTAGATGTTTAAGCACTTTTCTTAAATCAGTAGCGGAAGTGGTTTTAAATGTCTTTAGTGCGGACTGCACCGATTTGAGTCCTTGAGAAACCTCGCCTCTAATGCCTCTAAGCCGGTGATTATGATAAGCACTTAAACCAAAAGAAGTTCCTGTCTGTTCAAATTCGTGACAAACACAACGACTTATTTGCTTAATGTTACTAAATATCTTGTCAAATGACTGATTATGTTTCAAAGTGTATGCAACACTTAAAATAGTGATACCCAAGACAAAGATTAATCCTTTATAACAGTTAACACCTTTTGTTTTTTCTAGCATAGCTTTTTCAGCCTTAAGTCCAATAGCCCTTGTTTGATCTAATAAAGTGTCAAGCGAACTAGCTTTATACCCAAGTGAAAACAAAGAAACTAGATGCGGAATAATGACATCTTGGGCTTTAATCATCAAATCATAATCCATATCTGAGTGAGAGCCACTAGATGTCTTTGTGACAAGACCAAATTTGTGCTCTAGACTAAGCTCTTTTAACATCGCATCTTTAATTAAAGATGCGATACGGTTATCCAAATAAATCATAATGCTTTTTTGCATAAATTGAGTTAATGATTCAATACTGTGAGTTTTGTTTCTAGCACAATAAAATGCACTATTATCACACAAATAGCAACTTCTAGGCTTAATTCTCTTATCTAGCCTAGAAAGTGGCTGTCTAGCTTGAGCAAAAACATCAATATCGATGAAGCGACCAAGTGGATGCGAATCTTCAATTTTGATACAGATACTTTTGCTAGCAGCAGTACTGTTATTTTTAACAGTAGCTATAAAATAAGGGCCATCAATTGATTGATAAGTTTTTTCATTAGCTAGATTGAGCTGTTTTTTTATCTCTAAGCGAAAAAAACGTACTAAAAAGTGCGCTTCACTAATATTTTTATTTTTACCTGGCGTGTTTGCTTTAACTACAATAATTGTTTTATTATGAGTTAAAAGGTGTTCAATTTGTTTTACTCTATCATCTCTTGCTTGTAAAATATCGTTACTCATAAAATAGTTTTTGTCCTTGTTTTGAGATTAAGAACTCATATGAGGTTTTTGGAACAAGATCTTTTATCAAAGAATATTTTTTTTGTCTTGCATATTTGCGAATTGTTGAAGTCGTAGTTATAATCCCGTTTTTATACAAAGGGGGAATCATTATTAATTTATCACTCAGAATTTTAATCATTGTCTGCATATAAGTGTCTGAGCCTAATATTTTTTGTGTTGCAGCTATATAACGGAAATCTATTTGAAAAACTCTAATAAAATAACGATTAAAAATAGTGATATCTAAATCCATATAAATGCGTTGAGCATTTATATCATCTTTCAAAAAGTAAGTTGGAAAAGTTATAGGTGAGATGATATATTTAGTTGCAGGTAGGATATAAACATTTTTTATATCTTTAGTTGCTTTTTCAAGCATTTTTTTTCTGATTTCATAAGGAATAACAGTATCCTCTTCAACTAAGAAGATTAGCACTTGATCATGCTTAAGGGCGCAAGTTTCAATTAAGAGCAAATGACTCAAGGTCACAGGATTACACTTCATTACTAAAGCAGCTCTAGTACCAGTTACAGCAGGAATTGTTTCGTTCATTGCTAATAAGTGTTGCTCAATTGAAGAAATGCTATTTTCAAGCATTACTATCTCACTGGTTTCATGTACTAATGATAGTGAAAAGCGCATAAAGAATTCTTTGTTGCTTGGAGTCGTATATAAAAAATATTTATCAATTTTTTGAGCATCTAATTCTTGGATGAGATTAGTCATAATAATGGTTGCTAAATTTTCACCTTGGCAATTAGTATCAACAGCAATCATCTTAATAACATTCTTATCCAGTGATCCAGTAGCAACTAATTTTTTATTGTCATAAAGTCCAATTGTGTATTTAACGTTAGTTTCATATTTTAATCCGTGTTGAAGTAGAAGCAGTTCTACATCATTTTTTTCTTTTTCTAAAAGACAATTAGTTAGTTGGTAATTCATCACTTATCACTCCTTATTTGATAGATGCTATCAATAATTGAGCCATCACGATAACGAACAACACCAACTATTTTCTTACTAAAAGTAACTGGTTGAGGAACTCCTGTTAAATAGTGAGCTTTTTCAAAGAGGTCTTTTATTGTTACAATATTTAACTTAGAGTGTTTTAGCTTTTCTAGTAAGTCTAGGCGCAGTGGATTAATCGCTATTCCACGTTCAGTAACAAGGCAATCAACGCTCACCCCTGGTGTTGTAATAGTTGTTACCATCTTTTTGATCGTTGATAATCTTGACTTTACAAGGTTAGTCGTAATAATAGTTAGCTTAGCTCCATGAGCTGTATCACAATGTCCGCCGCTACCACCAATAATATTTCCGTGTGAATCAGTAGTTACATTAACGTTATAATTTAGATCAATTTCGGTAGCGCCTAATATTACAATATCAAGTTGATTGACAATAGTATCTTTTCTATTAGGGTTTGCATACTTTGCAGCACTCATCACAAGATGATTGGGGTTTCTCTTTAACGATCTAACAGCATCAATATCAAAACATTGAACATCATGTAATCGCTTGAATAAGCCCTTTTCATGCATTTTAACAAGAAAGCTAGTAATACCACCTGAAGCAAATGAACCTTGAATATTTTTATCTATCATTACTTTCATTAAATTGTCAGCAACAGCTAAGCTGGTGCCGCCAGCACCAGTTTGAAAGCTCATATTTTGCTTAATAAAACCTAACTCATTTAACAACTGAGTAGTATCTTTAGCAATTTTTAGTTGGACAGGATCTTTTGTTGGTCTTGTCGTTCCAAAGTTAATACCTTTTGGGTCACCAATTTGTTTTACAACAACAACATAGTCAATATACTTTTGCTCAATTTCAGGGTCTCTAACAGACTTAACTAAATTATCTGTAATAACAACTTTATGTTTAGCATAAGTAATATCAGCAATCGCATAACCCAAAGAACCACAAGCATTAGGACCTTGTATTCCGTGTCCATTTCCATATTGATCACTAGTAGGGACGCCCATAAAAGCAACATCAATTTTTAATTCTCCTGTTTCAATTGCCCTAGGTCTCCCGCCGTGTGAATCCATAACTAAAAGATCTTTTAAATAGCCATCAGTAATAGCTTTTCCGACCGGACCATTGATATAGTTAGTATATATTTTTGTTATTTGCTGATTTTTAATTAGTTCAACCATGGGGGCGTGAACTGGGAAAATAGCGCTTATAGCTAGTGTGATATTTTTAAGGTTGCGCTTTTTAATTTCTGCTGAAACTAGATTAACAACAAAATCACCATTTCTTAAATGGTGATGAAACGAAAATGTCATCCCATCAGTAATAGGTATAAGGTCAAAGACTGCAGAAATAGAACCAACTAGTTTTTCGGTTTTAGTTGTTAGTACTTCAGGAATCATTTTTTTGTTTTTGTTTGTCGCGATTTTTTCCTCAAAAAAAGGAAGCATAGAATCAGGGACAAACCGATTTAAACTATTTTTCATAATTCACCTAAATTAGTTTCCATTGCTTAGCTTTTTCTAATAGCTTTTCAGCTCTTTGAATAATTGGTTTATCAATCATTTTACCATCTAGTGAAAACGCACCTTTTTGCATGTTGCCAGCCACACGGGTAGCCTTTATAATTTTTAAAGCTTGCTCTATTTCATCTTGATTAGGAGAAAATTGTGTGTTAACATCATCGATTTGATTAGGGTGGATACAAACTTTAGCATTCATGCCAAGTTGTTTTGCAAGCTGACAATCTTTAATCAAGCCCTTGATATTTTCAATATCAGTATAAGGTGTATCAATTGCATCAATTTTGTTGGCTCTCGCTGCTAAAACAACCATACTTCTATGCAACAAAATTTCTAAACCTGCCTCAGTTCTTTGTGCTTCTAAGTCAGTTGTTAGATCTTCAGCGCCTAATAAAAGACCATTAACGCGATCAATTTTAGCTATTTCATTAACCTCAAAAACGGAGCTCGCCAATTCAATTATTGGAATAATTGAAATCTTTTTTGTTACTTTGTTAGTTTTTTCTAGCTTTTCGAGTAGGTTAGATAAGGTTTTTGTTGTCTTGCAAGTAGCCTTAGGTAGCATAATGGTATCAATGTCAGCATTTATGAGTAAAGATAATTCCTTTTGAAAAAACAAAGACTCAAGATCGTTAATCCGAACAATAATTTCAGCATCTTTAACGCTTTTTAATTGAAGGAAGTTTGCTAGCAAACTAACAGCGGCATCTTTTTGAGAAAAAGTGACAGCATCCTCTAAATCAAAGATAACACCATCAGCTGCAAAAACATCAGCATTTTGTAACATTGCTGGTGAATTGGCTGGAATAAAAAGAAGGCTTCTACGCATTGTGCTCACCTAACCTTTCAATTGCTGTAATTAAGCGCGCCTTAATGGCGTAATCAAGAGCACCTTTATCATTCACTAAAACTGATATATTACTAACATTAAGTTGTTTAAGAGTATCAGTGATAACTTTTTCTATCTGCTTGCCAAATTGATCGAAAACAATGCTGTTAATCTCTATCTTCAAGCCTTTTTGCCTTTTAACTGTAATTAAGCAATCACTAGATTCAAATGTTCCAGCAGAAGCTGTATCCATTATTTCCACCTATTTTCTTGAGTTAGCTAAAGCGATAACACGCTCCATCTCATTTTTAACAATCATAAAGCCACTATCAACATCCATACCAGGTTTAGCTAGGCAAATATCTGCCTGACAGGCAATAGCAATATTTGTTGTTGCTATGGCTGAAATATTTGTTTCATTGCAAGTTCCACCACTATAAGCACCGATATTATGGCTCTTACAATAAACAATAGCTTCAGCAATATTATTGATCCCACCTAAATCAGGTGTTTTAATTTGTAAAATATGCCCTGCTTTATTGTCAGCAAAATATTTAATATCATCAAGGGTATTACACCACTCATCAGCAACAATTTCAACTTTTATTCCCTCCTCATCAATTCTTTTTGTAATATCACGAAGTGCGATCATCGTACCTTTGCGGTCTCCAGAATCAATAGGGCCCTCAAGTCGCATTTTAAAAGGGTGGGCTGCTTTTTCCAATGTCTTTGCATAAGCAACAATTTTTTCAATGTCATTATTAAAAGCAATCCCCAAAGTGCCGTAAACATCAACATGCAAGATTGGTGAATAAGTCTCTTTTAATCTGAATTTGATAATGCGGTTTCTTAACCACTTAATATAATCAAGCAGAATCTCACCTTGCATGCCAAGTTTGTCTTTAACGTTATTAATTAGAGCATGCGGCAATGAGTCAACTTCTTTTAAAATCATTTTATCTTTTCTAATTCGGAAAGAT
>CAZDCS010000008.1:7648-9221 GCA_964504015.1 uncultured Mariniplasma sp.
CATTTTATCAACATTAATGTATCTATTATCACCAGTTTGGGCAAAGATAGGGACACTAGAAAAAACGCGGTAGTTAGGGTTATACTCATCTCTAATTACTTCAGCAAGTGTCTGTTTAGTTGCTAGGGCAGTCGCATCCAATAAAGCTTGTGTTATCCCGTAACGAATAGCAGTATGCATTAACCTACCATCAATTTGCAATTGATCATATTTTTGAGCTAAAGATTTAAATTCTGAAACGTCTTCACCAATTAATAGTGGCTTGATTTTAGAATTTAGCCAAGGGATATAGTCATTTGCTAAAAACAAGGGATCTCTGCCTCCAGCCCCTGAATATTGAACTGCAGCACAATCACCTTTAGCAACATCACCATTTTCTAAAACTAATTGAATAGAAACGGCTTCACCAGGAACTCTTATATTTTTAAACCCTTTGGTAGTAGAGGCTCCCGGGTAAAAAAAACCATCTTGAGTAGAACCCCCTTTAATTGATTTTTGATCATCAAAATAAAATCCTGTATAAGATTTGGTGAAAAGAACATTAATAATTTTCATAATGATAGGTTCCAATCTTTTGGTCTGCCAATTAATTCGCCTTTAGAAACAGCGTAGATATCATCAACTGTCATCTGGAAGGTGATTGGCCTGCCTTCAACTTTTGATCTTTCTTTTAACTTCTGTTTATGGAAGTCCCTAATTTCTTGATTCATCGCGAGATCACCAAATTCTAAAATGCGAACACAGCCATCATTGTCTCTTGCCGGTAGAACTTTGTTTCTGTTTTGTCTACTAGGAGAAAAGGGGACATCAATAATACCCATTTCAATAGCGGCAATTGCTCCTTGAGCAAGATCGCCGTTGCCAACTTTAAAGACTTCATCTAAAAGACAAAGAACCTCTGTTTTAATTTGTTTCATTTCGTTTTTTAATTTTGTGGTTGAAGGATATTTTTGATCTTTTGAAAATGTGACAACCATTTTTGAAGCTCTAATCCCAAAAGCATTACTTTCTTTGGTAGGAACACCAATTGCTTCAGAGGGTGTTTTAGTAATCATTTTAGTTGCACCTGCAAGTGCTGCAACCATGGAAGCTGAAGAGATTAAAGCGATTGCTTTAGCCTCATCTGCGGGGAATCCTCCCATCCATTGATGAAAAACTGTTGTAACAAAAACATCATTATAGTTATATTTTTCCAAATAGGACTCGGTCATTTTGCCCAAAACGCGAATTGCTGCGATATCTTGGATAACATTGCCGCACTGACCATAGCCAACAGTTATATTTTTGACTCCTTGTTCGGCAGCTAAAAGGGCTTCGATAATGCCGATTGCAATAGCTATTGAAGGGGGAACAAGTGTCCCTGTTAAAGGTCCGTAAGGTTCTCTATTAATAGGGATCCCCTGTTCTTCATAAAAACCAACTAGGCGATCACAGTATTGCCAATAATAAATTGAATCAGCTAAAGACATATTTTTAGCATAAGGCAGGTTATAAGAAATACCCCCGCCAATGGCTAATTCCGGCGTGATCAGCAAAGGTTTCCGAGAGGGTCAATATGCTTTGTGTTTGGTCC
>CAZDCS010000008.1:9269-20615 GCA_964504015.1 uncultured Mariniplasma sp.
TACAGCCTGCAACACCGTGATTAACAGCAGGAAAACCATTTAATAATGATCTGCCTTCAATTTTACTTAAGTTTAGGGCTTCTTGAGCTTCTTCATAACGGTTATGTCTAGTATAAGAGTCGATCGTACTTGGTAGAAAATCAGCACTTGCAGCTTCAAGATGTTGTAAAAGTGCAATATGTTCATCTAAGCTAGCAACCCCAGCTCTAGGTTGAATTAGTGTTCTGCTTTGTTTTTTTGCTTCAATTAGTTTCAATGCAAAGTTTTTATGAGCAGGGATGCTCTTTAGTCTTTTGACCGCTACATCTAAATCAAGTAGTGGGTCATTCCCCGTTTTCCAAGAAGCTAAAACCTCTTTCCGTACTTTCAAAAACTTTTCCATCGACCACTTTTTATTTGTAACTTTCATTTTCTTCTCCTAGATTTTCGAGATGTATTTTCTCATTATTTTTAAGGCTATTTCAGGATGGTCCATACTTAAAAGACCCATTGCTGATAAAATATATCTTTTATCTAGTAAAAAAACCGGGTCTGTTGGTCTCAACTCCATCGCTTTAGTTTCATCTTGTGTTGCTCTTTGGAGCATTTTTTTAGGGTCTTTGCTACTGATAACGACACCTCCAGTACCGATGTAGAAACTTGTTTTTGTTAAATCTTTTCCAACTTGATAATACATTATACCTAAATGAGTATAGACACCTTTTAGTGTTCCAACATGTCTTGATGTTGCCGTATCAATACATCTTGCAGCAATAATATCATCAGCGATATAATCGTGCTCAGTTTGCGAGATAAAATCAACTTCAGCAAAACGCTTTTTAGCTTCTGTTTCAATATCGACACCTTGTTTGTTCCATTTTTTAATATTAGAAGGACTCATGGCAGCTAATACGCCTAGCGCAGAATAACGCATACCTAGGTCTCCCTCAACAGTTCTCTTAGCAAAGGGCTCCTCTAAGCCACTTAATAAGGCATTCATTTTGGTCGGTAGACCATCAGCAATGGAATAGATATCAGTTGTTGCTCCACCAACATCAGCAACCATTAAATCTCCTAGTCCTTCGTCTTCACAATAACCTTGAGACAAAAGTTTAGCCGCCATTAAGACAGCGTTTGGTGTTGGTAGAATAACGCGGTCAATTGATTTTTCTATTTTTTTAATGCCTTTTGCTTCAATAATGTTTTTAACAAATATCTCTTCAATTTTTTCTTGGGCACTCTTAATGTTTAAGACATTTAAGCGCGGCATAACGTTTTCGCAAATGTGGAATTCTTTGCCAGCCTTTGATAGTATTTCAACAATATCATCAGTTGCATCCTTGTTACCTGCAAAAACAATTGGAGCTGTAACACTTGATGCAGCAAGTTTTTTAGCGTTGTGAATCACGCATTTCTGGTTGCCGCCATTAGCGCCACCAGCTAACAAGATAATATCGATTTTGCTATCAACTATGCTTTGCACTTCAGAGTTGTTAATATTGTGAGATAAGATTAGTTCCACTTTAGCTCCAGCACCAAGGCAAACTCGCCTTGCTGCTTCTGTTGTCAATTCTTCAACAAGACCAATGGCAGCCATTTTTAAGCCACCTGCAGCCGAAGAACAAGCAATGATTTTATCAAACTTAACTTCACCGCCATTTTTCTTGAAAAGAAGTGATAAAGCAACTTCATATCCTAGAGCAATATTTGTTTCAACAGTCGTTAGAGCTTTCGAAGTCGCGATAATATCGCCTTTTTCAAGGTTAACAGCTGTTAATTTTGTAAAGGTCGAACCAAAATCTACTAGTAGGCAGTTAGCCATTAGGCATCCCCCAAATCCAGTTTTATTGTCTCTAGGACATCATCGATAGTCACTCCAGGTGCATATACCCTGTCAAATCCCAACTCAATAAATCTTTTTTCAACTTCTTTAAAATCCTGTTTGCCAACAACGATATTCCCGCCAACATAAAGCAAAATATTATCTAGGCCTGATTCCTGACATTTATCTCGCATACCACGGCAATCTAACTCCCCGTGTCCGTATAAAGATGATACTAAAATCAAACGAGCCGATGTCTCAATCGCTGCATTAATAAAATCTTCTTGTGACGATAAAACGCCTACATTTACAACATTATACCCTTCTCTGGTTAATGTGTATTCGATGATTCTATTGCCGACAGCATGAACATCAGCACCTATTACTCCAATCACTATGGATTTCATTTTTCCTCCGAATTTGTTTTTAAAAATGTTGTTTTCCTTCAATTGAGTAAAACGCTTTCAATTACTTTCATTTTAATACAAAAAGAAAAAAAACACAACAGCAAATCGTGCTTTATTTTTCTTTTTTTAGTGGTATAATGTGGATAGGTGAAAAGTATGAGAATTATTAAGGACAAAGAAATAATTAATGCTGTTAAATCACTAGTCCTAGAGGCTAATTTTAAGATTGGAGATACTTTTTTACAGATGCTAAAAGCGGCTGTGAAAACAGAAGAATCACCAATTGGTAAAAACGTGCTGAAACAAATCATTGATAATGATGAACTTGCGAAAAAGAACTTTGTCCCAATGTGTCAAGATACGGGAATGATAGTTGTTTTTCTAGAAGTGGGCTATGATGTTCATTTTACTAGTGATTTATATGAGGCAATCAATGAAGGAGTAAGACAAGCATATCATGAAGGTTATTTGCGAAAATCAGTCGTCAAGCACCCTTTAGATAGGCAAAACACAAATGATAATACACCAGCAATAATTCATATAGAATTTGTCAAAGGAGACAAATTAAAAATCACACTTGCCCCTAAGGGAGCTGGCAGTGAAAATATGAGCTTGGTTAAGATGTTATTGCCTTCGGCAGGGTTAGACGGCATTAAAAAATTGGTGTTGCACACCATTTTTGAAGCAGGCGGAAAACCTTGTCCTCCGTTGACTGTTGGTATTGGAATTGGTGGTAACTTAGAAAAAGCAGCACTAATTGCAAAAAAAGCGTTAATGAGAGAAATAGATGATACTAATTTGGATCCTATTTTAGCAAAATTAGAGCAGGATTTATTAGAAGAAATAAATGATTTAGGAATTGGTCCAATGGGCTTTGGCGGAACTACAACAGCCTTAGCAGTTAAAATTGCCGCATACCCTTGCCATCTTGCTTCATTACCGGTTGCGATTAATATTCAATGTCATGCAGCAAGACATAAAACAATTATTATTTAGGAGCTTAGATGAAACTATCAACACCGATTAGACAATCTGATATCAACACCTTAAAAGCCGGAGATATTGTTTATCTATCTGGTGTGTTCTACACTGCTAGAGATGCTGCGCATAAAGAAATGGTGGAGGCTTTAGCTAAGGGTGAGGATTTGCCAATTGATTTTAGTGGATCAGTTGTTTATTATACTGGACCAACTCCAGCTAAGCCAGGAGTAGCAATTGGGTCATGTGGGCCGACATCAAGTTATAGAATGGATGAATATGCGATTGAATTAATGAGTAAAGGGTTAAAGGTTATGGTTGGAAAAGGAGACCGGAGTGCTGCTTTTATTAAAGAAATGATTAAACAAAAGGCGGTTTACTTGCAAGCTGTTGGTGGAGCAGCAGCTCTTTTAGCACAAACGGTTAAAAAGGCAAAAGTGGTTTCTTATCCGGATTTAGGACCCGAGGCAATTTATGAACTAGAAGTAGCTGATTTTCCGGCTATTGTAACCTATGATATTTATGGCGGGAACCTAATTGAAAACGAGATCAAGAAATATCAAAAGATAAAACTAGACATTAAATAGAAAAACTTTATTAAACAATATTTGAAAGGGGATTTATATGATTAAAGCAGGAAAGGTAGTACTTATAGTTATTGCATCATTTATTTTTTTAATAAGCTTGTTTTTAGCGGTTTTAACTATTTTTGAACATAGGCCTGAAGCTAAAGAAGAGGTTGAAATAATTAATAATCAAACAAACAAAGTAACCCTAGATCAATCAATAACACTAATGACTTTTAATATTGGCTATGCCGGTCTTGGTGCTGCTGAAGATTTTGTGATGGACGGTGGAACTAAGGGTCGCCCAGATAGCAAAGAAGTAGTCTTAGACTATTTTTCAGGGATTAAAGGCATTTTAGATGATTACCCAGTTGATTTTTTCTTGCTTCAAGAAGTTGATCTGCGGTCACGTCGTAGTTTTAGAATAAATCAAGTTGATCTTTTACAAGAGCATTTAGGTGCTTCTTACAGCCGTCAATTTGCTGCTAATTTTAAAGTCTTATTCGTGCCTTTTCCAGCATCACTAACCCAACATATTGGAAATGTCCATAGCGGATTAGCAACTTATGCCAACTTTGAAGTTTCTTCTAGTACAAGACATCAATTCCCGGGTGCTTTTTCATGGCCTCTAAGAATTGCTAATTTAAAGCGGGCAATGCTAGTCTCGACTATTGAGATTGAAAATAGCGATAAACAATTAATTATCGTTAACCTTCATATGTCAGCCTATGATAGTGATGGTTCACTTAGAGCACAAGAAATGGGGTATTTAAAAGCATTTATGGAACATCATAGTGCTTTGGGTAATTATGTCATAATTGGAGGAGACTTTAATCAAACTTTCCCTGATGCTGTTGGGATCTTTGAAGTTATTCAAGATTATTATGTCGCGCACCCAATTGCACCAGATTTCTTGCCTGAGGGATTCTCATTTCAAGTAGACATTACTAACCCGACATGTCGTTTGCTAAATCAACCATATGATCCAAATGATGCTAAGACGCAATACTATATTATTGATGGTTTTATCGTCTCAAATAACATTGTCATTGAAAAGTTTTTCACAAACCAAGATAGCCCGGGAGCAGTAACACTAGATAAAAATTTTGTTTACTCTGATCATAATCCTGTAGTAATCAAACTGAGATTGTTACCATAAAAGTCATGACAGAGATAACAAAAACAAGTAAGAAAGTTTATGAGTGTTCATTTTTAGAACTATATGAAGACCAGGTGATTCTAAGCAACAATAAAGAATCTCAGCGGGTTTTTATTAAACACGCTGGAGCTTCAGCTATTTTACCTTTTACTACTAGTGGAGATGTGATTTTAACAAAACAATTTCGCTACCCAATTAAACAAATTAGTCTAGAGGTCCCAGCAGGTAAAAAAGATGAGTTAAATGAAGACAGCCTCTTATGTGCTAAAAGAGAATTAGAAGAAGAGACTGGGTACAACTCGACTAATATCACTTTTCTAAATCGCATTTTCCCTTGTGTTGGATACTCAAATGAATATATCGATCTTTTTATTGCCAAAAATTGCTATAAAGTCAAAAAACCTTTACAAAAAGATGAAGATGAAAATATTGAGGTAGTCATTGTTACAATAAAAAAAGTCCAAGAGTTAATTGGAAACAATGAAATTAAAGATGCTAAAACTTTGATCTTACTACAGGCCTATTTTTTGGGTTTAACACATAAGAACAGTAGAGGGAAAGATGAAAAAAACAAGATTAGATAGACAACAAGACCTTATAATGTGGTTACTAAAGCCGTTTGTGGCTTTATGGATGAGGTTTGATGTAGGTAGGAAAGTAGTTGTTAAAGATGGTTTTAAACTAAATAGAAAACAACCTTATATTATGCTTGCTAATCATACGTTTTTATTTGATGTAATACATGTCCCCTTAAGACTTAAAAAAGCGCCTTTTATTATCGCTTCAAGGGTTCTATTTAAAAAACACCCTACAAAGTTTTTCGTCAAACAAGTTGCTCATGTTATTCCTAAAGCAAAAGGTGAAACTGATTTAGGGGCAGTTAGAGGCATAATAAGAGCGATTAAAAGAGGGTATCCGGTTTTGATTTTCCCTGAAGGTAATACGACATTTTACGGGGAAACAGGCTATATTGAACTATCAACAATGAAATTAATCAAAAAACTTGGGGTAGATGTCATAACATGCAATGTCAAAGGCGGATATTTATCGAGACCAAGGTGGGCAACCGGAAAAAGAAAAAATAGAAAAATCCTACTTACCTATGAATTAACAATTCCTAAAGAGAAATTAGATCAATATAATGTAGATCAAATAAATGAAATCATTAAAAAAGCACTCTATCACAATGACTATGACTACCAAAAAAAAGTCATGATACCACACCCAGGAAAAGAACTAGCAAAGGGGTTAGAAAATGTTGTTTATATATGCCCATTTTGTCAAGGTGTTAACACAATTGAGACAAGTGGTAATGAAATAATCTGCAATAAGTGCGAAAAACAAGGCTATATTGATCAATTTGGTTTGATTAACAATTTTAGATTTGATAATTTAGTTGAATGGAATCAATATCAAAAAGGGTTTTCTAAACAGTTGAAACAATCAGTCATACAGTCATCAGGGGTAATGTATTATATGGATATAGTGCATGATAGTCTAGCTTTAGTTGGTGAAATTAATCTTAAATATGAAAACTTTGCTTTTCATATCTCAGGCAGTCACGATGAGGTCATTTTAGTTAAAAAGATTGAGAATGCTATTATTACCCTAAGAAGAGATTTTGGTTTTACCTATGAGGACCGGCACTTTTTGATTAAATTAGATGCGTTTGGGTCATCACTTCTCAGAGTGGTTCAAGATAAATACTAACGATAAAAAAACGAGATAATTAAATAAAAGGAGAAACAAGGAATGAAGATGAAGGCAGTCATTAAACAAGCGAGGGAGCCTGGGTTTACACTTGTCGAAAAAGAAGTTCCAAGTAACCTAGGGGCAGACGAAGTATTAATCAAAGTTTTGGCGACATCTGTCTGCGGAACCGATGTTCATATCTATAAATGGGATAGATGGAGTCAAGGAAGAATCAAACCACCACTAACAGTAGGGCATGAATTCAGTGGGACAGTTATTAAAATTGGTGATAATGTTAAGAAAGTTAAAATAGGCGACCTTGTCTCAGCTGAAACACATATTATTTGTGGTAAATGCGAGTTTTGTCGTCGCGGTGAATTCCATATTTGCCAAAACACACAAATTATTGGAGTCGATACTGATGGCAGTTTTGCTGAATATGCAAAAATGCCGGAAAACAATCTTATAATCAACACTCCTGGTGTTGATCCCAAATATTTATCAATCCAAGAACCGCTAGGCAATGCCGTTCATACAATGCTTCATTTTCCGATTATCGGAAAAACAGTTGCTGTTGTTGGTTGTGGACCAATTGGACTAATGGCAGTTAATATAGCTAGAGCTGTTGGAGCAAGCAAAATCATTGCAATTGAAGTAAATGATTACCGAATTAAGTTAGCAAAAGAACTCGGTGCTGATGTCGTTATCAACCCGATTAAAGAAGATGTTATTAGACGTGTCTTAGAAGAAACAGACGGCATGGGTGTTGATGTTGTTGGTGAGTTTTCAGGAAACAAAAAAGCGATTGAAGATGCTTTTAAATATGTAAAAGCTGGAGGTAAGATGTCTTTATTAGGTATTACTAGTTCAGATATTACGATTGATTTATCAAATGATATTGTCTTTAAAGGAATAACTATCTATGGTGTTGTCGGACGTCTTATGTTTGAAACTTGGCATCAAGTAACAGGACTTATCGAGAGTGGGAAACTTGATCTTGAAAAAATTGTAACGCATACATTTAAGCTAGAAGAATTTGAAAAGGCATTAGAAATAATGTCTTCAGGAAACAGCGGTAAAATTGTTTTAATACCTTAAGAGGAGGGAATATATGTCTAATTTAGTCTTAAAAGTAAATGCTTTAAAAAGCGAGGGAGTATACCGGAAACTTCCGGTAAATAATGGACCATGCGATGCCATAATTATGTTAGACGGAAAACCAACAATTAACTTGTCGTCTAATAATTATCTTGGGTTTTCAAACCATAAGCGGATCAAAGATGCAGCCATTAAGGCAATTGATAAATATGGTGTCGGAGCTGGAGCTGTGAGAACAATTGTTGGTAATATGACTGTTCATGAAGAACTTGACCGTGTTATCGCTCGGTTTAAACATGAAGAGGCAGCAGTGGTGTTTCAGTCTGGGTTTGCGGTAAATGCTGGTGTTATCCAAGCAATTACTGATGCAAATGATCTAATAATCTCTGATGAGTTAAACCATGCATCTATTATTGATGGCGTTAGGCTTTCAAAGGCTAGTAGAGCTGTTTTTAAGCATAGCGACATGGAGGATTTAGAACGTATTTTAAAAGAGAGAAGAGAACAACATCACCATGTTTTAATAATTACTGATGGTGTTTTTTCCATGGATGGAGACCTAGCTAAACTGCCTAAAATTGTTAAACTAGCAAAAAAATATAAGGCACAAATTTATGTTGATGATGCTCATGGTTCAGGCGTTCTTGGTCGATCAGGGCGAGGAACTGTCGATCACTTTGGCCTTCATGGGCAAATCGATTATATAGTCGGGACACTTTCTAAAGCGATTGGTGTTGTTGGCGGATATGTCTGTGGTTCTTCTGTAATGAGAGAATGGTTGTTGCATAGAGCGAGACCGTTATTGTTTTCAACAGCTTTGATGCCCTCAGCGGCATCAGCGATTATTGAGGCTTTTAAAATGTTAGAAGAATCAACTGAATATACCGATAAATTATGGGAGAATGCTCGCTATTTTAAAAAGAAATTAGTTGAGTTAGGTTTTGATATTGGTATTAGTGAAACGCCAATCACTCCGATTATGATCGGAGATGAAAGCCTAACACAGCAGTTTTCAAAAGAGTTGTTAAAATATGGGGTTTATGTCTCAGGTATTATTTTTCCAACAGTTGCTAAAGGTAAGGGCAGAGTTCGTTGCATGATTTCGGCCCTGCATACTCAAAATGATCTTGATAAAGCTGTTTCTATTATTGATAAAGTTGCTAATAAGATGGGGTTATTAAAGTAAAGAACTCTTTAAAAACTATAGTTAGGAGAATTGTATGAAAGATCTAGATAAGTTAAAAGCTTTGTTTGAGACATTTCATGAGGCCGTATATATTGTTAATCTTGACCGAAAAATTTTATACTTTAATCCAGCGGCATCAAAGATTAGCGGTTTTTCAAGCAAAGAGATGGTTGATTCGTTTTGTGATGACGATCTATTGAGTCATGTTGATGACAAGGGTGTTAATCTCTGCAAAGAAGGGTGTCCGTTGCTCAAAGGGATGAAAGAAAATAGAAAAATGGATTGTCATGTCTACTTACATCATAAAAAAGGATACAGGGTACCAGTACATGTTAGAGTTATTCCTTATACTGAAAATGGTGTAGTTGTCGGGGCTATTGAAGTTTTTACCGATCAAACACAAAAAAATATGCTAAAGCATGAACTAAGCGTCCAAAAAAGGTTAAGCTTAATTGATTCGCTCACGGGGATGTTTAACCGGCGGTTTTTAAATGATGAGCTTCCAAATATTCTAAGAGCGTCTCTTGCTGAAAATAAATTAGGTGTTATTTTTATGGATATTGATAGCTTTAAAAAACTAAATGATGAACATGGTCATATTTATGGCGATGAGGTATTAGTAAATATAGCTCAAACAATTAACAATAGCTTAAGGCCATCTGATTATGCAATTCGGTTTGGGGGAGATGAATTTCTTGTGTTAGCTAGAACAACTGATCAAAGGCAAATCGTAAAAATGGCTCAAAGAATCGGTCATTTGATCAAAGAGTCAAAGAGCAAAGATTTAGATTCTAGTTTTGCTAATACAGTATCAATTGGGATCGCGATTCTAGAGCAAAACGAGAAGTTGATTGACGCGATCAATCGTGCTGATAGCGCAATGTATGCGGCTAAGAGTAAGAGTAGAAACAACACTGTGTTTTTGGCCAAAGATAAACATGATTTTTTAAAAAAGCACTAGAGGACAACAGATGAAAATAAAATGTTTACGTGTTAATAATTTAACAGAGTCGGTTTGTGAGAATAATTTTAAAGTTAAATATTTGCTCTTAAATGAAACAGCAGAATTTATCAACCGAAAAAACAAAATAATCCAAGAACAAGATTTAATTGTAGCTTCAAAACACCGAACTAAAGTTATTTGCCCGATTTTTTATGAGTGTGGAGGATGTGATTTTTTGCATGTGAAATATGAAGAACAACTTAGATTGAAGGCGGAATACATTTTTAACAAGTTTCATAAAAACAATCTTAGAATTAAAATGTCACCAATGATAAGCAGTGATAATCCGCTTTATTACCGTCATAAAGTTGTTTTAAGTGCTGCAACTTCAAAGAAGAAATTACGACTAGGTCTATATCAATTAAGAAGTAAAAGAATAATTCCGTTTCTAAATTGTTATATTCAAGACAAAGATATTAATAAAGTAATGCGCAGTGTTGAACAGCTTTTAATTAAATTCAAGATTTCAGCATATAGTCTTGATCAAGGCTCAGGAATTGTAAAGCATATTCTAATTAGAAAGTCATTTAGTTCTAAAAAGATGCTAGTAGTATTTGTCACGCAAGGGAAACTGTTTCCTAATGCAAAAAAAATTGTTTCTCAGTTAGTTAAGTTGCATCCAAAGATAGAAACAATTACTCAAAATATTCACTATAAAAAAACAAATATAGTCCTACTTGATGAAGAAAAAACACTGTATGGCAAGGGTTACATTGAAGATGAGATAGAGCAAATTAAGTTTAGATTATCAGCTAAATCATTTTATCAAGTAAACCCAGCGCAAATGATCAAGTTATACAAAAACGCTTTAGAATTAGCAGATATTAAAAAAACCGATACTGTAATCGATACTTATTCGGGGATCGGAACAATTTCTTTGCTAGCCGCAAAAAAAGCAAAAAAAGCAATAGCAATAGAAATAAACAGTTCCGCTCATCAAGATGCCCTATATAACAAGAAAATTAATGGAATAACAAATGTCGAGTTCATTAATAAAGATGTTACAACCTTTATTAAGGATTTCTCTGGTAATGTTGATTGTCTAATTATGGATCCGGCAAGAGAGGGCTCAACAGAAAAATTTTTAAGTTCGGTTTTAAAATTGAAACCAAAAAAGATTATCTATATATCTTGTAGCCCAGAAACACAAGTTAGAGATTTGCTTTTATTGACAAAAGACTATGAGATTAAAACGGTTTTACCTATTGATATGTTTTCGCAAACAAAACATGTGGAGACTATAGTGAAACTGTCAAAAAAAGAGAAGTAATATTCGCCCAGTACCAGCTAAACACAAAGCTTTTCATGCTCTCATCTGATAGAGCCAATTATCGTAATAAACATTTGAAAGAGGAGATTGTTGTTAGATTGGGGTTTAGGATTTAAATGTAGGGATATGTTGGTGAGTTGGAAATTTTTTTATATAAGTAAGTACTGTAGAACAGAACTTTAGTAT
>CAZDCS010000009.1:0-18884 GCA_964504015.1 uncultured Mariniplasma sp.
TAAAATAACGATTCGTTTTATCGTTTATTTCGAGCATAAAAATTCATTAGAACAGTTCGACAAAGAGTTTAAAGTAACACACATAAAAGATTTAAGTTCGGATGATTACTTAACGGTTTTTGTTCAAATATTGTCAGTCAATGTTGATTATGTTATTGAAGAAAAGGTTAGAGAAGTATTGCTAGCTTTATTAATTCACAACGGTAAGTTTGTTAGAGTGACGGTTTTTTATAATAAATAGCTAGCTTTCCCCTACCTTAAATAGAAGTTTTATTTATAGCCTTACAAATTAAGAAAGCGCTTTTATTTTTCTTGACAAAAAAACATTTTAGTGTTAAATTAAAGATGAACCTAGAGAGCACTCGTGGAACCCAAAGTATAGATTAGGGAGTTAAATGATGAGGGCGTGAACGCCGAGAAATCGGAATCCCAAACCATCAAACAACTTAACCCCCACGTAGAACAAAATCGTTCTCACAGCTTTCTAGGCTTTTTTTATGCAAAAAAATATGTTATAATTTATTTAACAATACAAGGGGAAGAAGAAAATGAAAAAAACTTTAAAATTATTAAAAGAGTTGTCGACAATTTCTGGTGTATCAGGTGATGAAAAAAAAGTAAGTCGTTATATTTTAGAGCAAATAAAAGATTTTGTGAATGAAGTGGAATATGACAACCTAGGTTCCTTAATCGCTTTAAAAAAACAAAATGGACCTCGGGTGATGATTGCGGCTAGTATGGATGAAATAGGACTATTAGTCACAAGCATAACAAAAGATGGATTTGTTAAATTCCAAGTTTTAGGCTCTTGGTCTTCGCAAATTATGTTAGCTCAAGTTTGGGAAATCTCAACTAAAAAAGGTGCTGTGTATGGAGTTACTGGAGCTAAACCGATTCAAGCAATGCCGTTTGATAAAAGAAATATCAAAATTCCGATCGAATCGATGTACCTAGATATTGGAGTAGCATCAAGACAAGAAGCCGAAGCACTAGGTGTAACACCTGGTAATAGAGTTTGTCCACAAACTGAATTTAGAGTTTTAGGCAATGAGAAATACCTACTTGGTAAAGCTTGGGGCAACAGAGTGGGAAGTGCTGTTGTAATTGAGGTGTTAAAAAGATTAGAGAATCACCAAAACCAAGTTTTTGGTGCTTTTACGGTACAAAAAGAAATTGGACTAAGAGGTGCTAAAACGAGTTCTTATCTTGTTGAACCAGAAATAGCTATTTCTATTGATGCTGGATTAGCTGATGATGTCCCATCTGGTTCCCCTAATGAGCAATCATTAGGCAAGGGTCCACAAATAATGCTATATGATGCGGGCCTTATTCCAAATCAAAGTTTAAGACGTTTAGCTATTGAAACAGCTAAAGAAAATGATATACCTTTTCAAGAGTCTGTTGGTATTGCTAGTAGAACAGATGCAGCATTAATGCATGTAGCACACAGAGGTGCCGCTAGTTTAGCAATTACAATTCCTACTAGATATATGCATTCTCACACATCAATTATTCACTATGATGATTTTGAAAACACCGTTAAATTACTTGTTGCTCTTTTGAGCAAACTTGACCGTTTAACTGTTGATAGTATTTTAGAGTAAGTTATTTCAAAATCTAAATCCCAGATTGCTTTAGCAAAGTATTTCTTTCAAAGCAATCTTTATGTGAGCTAAAAGGAAAATATGTTAAAAAAAATGGAGTATAGAGAAAATGGAAAAAATCGGCTTATTGATTGATAGTACGACATTAACAAGAGATGATATTAATTATCCCTTTATGAAAGTTGTTCATTTAGATGTAATAATTGATGAAAAAAACTATGTTGAATCAGATCTTACAACAAAAGATATGTATGGTCATTTGAAGACTGCTAAAAAAATGACGACTAGTCAACCAGCACCAGGTGAGTTCTTAAAACTATATAAACAGTTTTTTGATGAAGGATATACTAATGTTCTTGTTGTTGTTTTATCAGAAAAACTAAGTGGGACCTATCAATCAGCAATTATTGCAAAATCTTTAATTGACTTTAAGCTAGATGTAGTTGTTCATTCACCGCAAGTAGCGTCTTATGGAGTGGCATTAGGTATACCTCCTCTTGCTAAAATGATTGAAAAAGGTGATTTGCTTGCTGAAGTAGTAAAAAAATGTGAGGCAGTTTATGCAAATGCTGGAGTTTTCTTTACTCTAGATGACTTAATGCATTTATATCGAGGTGGAAGATTGAGTAAGGTATCTGCTCTTTTAGGTACGATGTTGCGCATTAAACCAATCATTGAAATGATTGATGGAAAACTGGTTTTAGTTAAAAAAGAGCGAACAAATATTGCATGTATGAACTTTTTTATGAATGTAATTGATAAATATCATGAAAAATATGAACACGTTCAACTTGACATTATTCAAATGCAGCGCGAAGAATGGGCTTCTAAGCTCAAAGAAGCAGTCTTGAAAAAATATTCAAAGACAAAGATTCATCTTACAACTTACGTTAGCCCTGTTTTCTTTGTGCATTTAGGAAACAATGGCTTTGGTATTGCAATAACTGGAGAATAGAAACGAAAGGCCTATCATTTGTTGATTCAGGCCTTTTTTTACTGGTAAAGCAAAACAATTGCAAGCTGTGTAATAAAGATGTATAATTTGTATAAGATACATCTTTTTATTGTGTGATAACTATGGAGGTTATAGATGAGAACAACTATCAAAGTTAGTAATATTACTTGCGCACAGTGCGCAAAATCAATTGAATCTTTTTTTGCTGATCTTGAAAAGATTGAGGCCAAAGTATTAGTCACCTCTAAAAAAGTTGTCTTTACCTATGATCAAGAGGTATACGATATCTCTAAAATAGCTGATTACTTGCGAAATATTGGATTTCACCCTATTTTGACGAGCGTTGAACAAAAAAAAGCTAAAAGAAGAGATGATATTGATTTAATTATTGCTAGTATACTCACTTTCCCGCTTTTGTGGACAATGTTTCACCATTTAGGAATTAATATGTACGTACCAAAAATTTTTATGAACGGTTTTTTTCAATGGGCACTAGCTACACCTATTTTATTTTATGTAGGGCGCAGGTTTTTTGTTGCAACATATCACCAAATTAAAGGAAAAAATCTAGGGATGGATGCTTTAGTTGTGCTTGGCACATCTGCGGCTTATCTATTTAGTGTTTATCAAACACTATCTGCAAAACCAGGACAAATGTCTGAACTTTATTTTGAAACAACAGCGGTTATTATCTTTATGGTCTTACTCGGGAACTATTTTGAAGGTCGTGTTAAAGAAAAAACAAGTAATGCTTTACAATCTTTGATTAGCCTAGGAGCCAAAGAGGCTCGCATAAAAGTTGATGGTGATCAGAAGATGATTCCAATCGAACAAGTTCAGCCTAATGATATAATAATTGTTCTAGCTAATGAAAAAATTGCCTTAGATGGTATTATTGTTAAAGGGAAGAGCTATATCGATGAAGCTATGATTACCGGTGAATCAATGCCCGCCTTTAGACAAAAAGGCGATAAGGTTATTGGTTCGACAATGAATACAGTAGAAACAATAGAAGTTAGAGTTACAGCTGTTGGAGCTGATACCGTTTTGGCTAATATTGTTAAGACAGTTGAAGATACGGCATTAATAAAACCAAAAGCCCAAAGAGTGGCCGATAAGATCTCCTCACTGTTTGTACCTGTTGTTGTTGTTATTAGTATCTTGGTGTTTGCTGCTTGGGTGTTTTTAGTTAAAGGTGGAAACCCATTAGCAATAGCTTTTGCTCCAGCGGTTGCGGTTTTAGTTATTTCTTGCCCTTGTGCTCTAGGGTTAGCAACACCAACTAGCATTTCAGTTGCCAGTGGTATTGCCTTTAAAGAAGGGATTTTATATAAAGGTGGCGAATTTTTTGAGATTGCTAACAAAATTAATGCGATTGCTTTTGATAAAACAGGTACATTGACTAAAGGAACTCCAGAGTTAAGTGATTTTTTAGGTGATGAAAAAACTTTGGTTTATGCTGCATCACTGGAAAAAGAATCTAATCATCCAATTTCTAAAGCTATTACTAGCGCTTATGATAAAAAGCTTTTTGAAGTAGAATCATTTAAAGTTTTGCTAGGTAAAGGTATTAAAGGTGTTGTTAACGGTTTTGAGGTATATGTTGGCTCACTTAACTTAATTAAGGAATTGATGTTAGATCCAACTATCTTTGATTATGAAGTCTATCTAGAACAAGGGAAGACAGTTTTTTTCACTGTTATTGATTTAAAAGTAGTGAATATGATTGCAGTTCAAGACCCAATTAAAGAAACTGCAAAAGCGACAATTGATCAATTAAAGAGTCGTAATATCATACCCTACATGATTACAGGTGATCAAGAATTAACAGCGAAATATGTTGCTAATCAATTAGGGATTGATCATGTGTTCGCTGAAGTGTTGCCCCATGAAAAAGCCGAAAAAATCGCTGAGATCCAAAAAATGGGCAAGATAGTAGCTTTTGTTGGAGATGGCATCAATGATGCACCTGCCTTAAAAATGGCCGATGTCGGTTTTGCTATAGGAGACGGGAGTGACATTGCAATTGATTCTTCTGATGTTACTTTGATGACTTCTGATCTAGGTTTAGTTATTAAGGCAATTGACCTATCGCTTGCGACCTTGAAAAATATTTATCTTAACTTTTTCTGGGCTTTTTCCTATAATCTTGTTATGATACCATTAGCAGCAATTGGCCTACTTAATCCTTCTCTTGCTGGTATTGGAATGGGGTTTAGTAGTATAATGGTCGTTTTAAATGCCTTAAGTCTTAATTTGTTTAAGTTTAAATCAATTCAAATAAAGGAGCTTATATGAAGGTAATAGTAGAAGACATGACTTGTGGTCATTGCGTGGCTACAATTCAAAAAAAGATGATTATGATCGGTTTAAAAGCTGTTGTAAACATTGCTGACAAAAGTGTTTCATTCAGTAATGAAAAAGATTTATTGAAAGGTAGAGCAGCAATCATAGAAGCAGGATTTAGTGTTAAAAAATGAGAATAGTTGGAGGAGTTCACCGCGGAAAAAAACTCTTTTGCGTTGGTAAAGATTCAACTAGAGAAACAGCAGATATGGTTAAAGAAGCTGTTTTTAATATGCTAGGTGGCACCTTAGATGGTGTTGTCCTTGATCTTTTTGCTGGGTCTGGTGCTTACGGGTTAGAAGCTCTATCGAGAGGTGCTAGTTTTTTGTATGCTGTTGATAAGAGCAAGGATGCGATTAAAACTATTATTAAAAACAGTAAAAACATCAAAGAAGAACGCGTTAAAATTATTAATAAAGACTACCTTGCATTTCTAAAGGCACTAAAGATAGAGACTCAGTTCAACCTTGTTTTCCTAGATCCTCCCTATGCGCTAAATGTTTATGAAAGTATTATGAACAGTTTGGAAAAAAATGTTCTAACTGGCGGTTTTATTGTTTGCGAGTCAAAAAAAGATGTTATCTTATCTGATAACATCATTTCCTTTGCTAAAGTGAAAGAAAAAACATATGGGATAAAAAGGATTACTATTTATCAAAAACAATAATATCTAAACTTTTCTGTTTTTTATGACTGTGACTTCCTGTTTACTTACTTGAAAAGTGATTATTCGGTAGTTGTATTTCTCATAGAGTTTTAGTTGATTATAATAACTAAGGTTTTCTATTTGCTCAATAGGTTCACCTGTCATGTCAATTTTATCATTAGTAGCAACCCAAAAGAGGTGATTTATTTCTCTTTTTTTATCTTTATCTACTAAAATAGCGACTCCAATTGGATCAACAATGTAATCCTTATTAGTGAAAAAGTCAGAAACAGCTACTTTTAACATCTTTTTGTCGATTGGATACTTAAATATTTTTTGACGGTTTTTACCAATAATCAGGATAACGGATTCACTTGTAATCTTTAAGTTGCTTGATAAGACATAAATTCCGAAAATAAGTGAGCACAATAAAACAAATATTATGACATATTTTAAATAGGGTTCAATGCTAAAAAAGGTTAAGGGGATAAAAATAAGTGATCCTATAATCATTAGGTAGCTAATATTGTTTAAAAGCTTTTTAGTTTGTACTTCATTGGAGATAACCTTTCTTTTTTTCTTAAACTGTAGCCCAAAAGAAGGGAGACCACCAGAGACGATCATAAAGAAAAATGTTGCTAGAATCACAGGAGCAACCCTAAGTAAAAATGAAAGCACAATAATAGGAGTTTCCACATTTTGTCTAAAAACAGGTAACCACCCAAAAAACTGGACAACAAAAATAACTGCTAAAACAATAACTGAAGCAGTTCTCTTCCGCCCAAGGATACTATAAATAAAATATGAAATAATAAAATAGCTAGCGAAACTCGTGATAAATCTAACAATAATATCCATAAAGGCCACCTTTAAATATTTAAGTTGATACCATATTATAATCAAAAAGAGATATTATGTCAAACATTGTTTTTTATGCTTGTTTTTTTTGGATTTATAAAGTAAAATAAAAGAAGTAAGTTAGGAGAGATGCATAATGTTAGAGATACAAATTTGGTTATTTATTGTCTTATTAGTTGTTACTTTGCTTTTAGGAGCTGTGGTTGGATTTTTTCTTGCGCGCTCATGGTTTAAGCGCTACTTAGAGAAAAACCCTCCGGTTAACGAGATGATGATTCGTGAAATGATGAGACAAATGGGTAGAACTGCTTCAGAAAAGCAAGTTAGACAAATACTTAGCTCAATGAATCAGCATAAATAAGATTATTTAAAAAGACGAACTCGGTTCGTCTTTTTTTAGGAGAAAAGATGAACAAAGCAAATTTAGATAAATTAATAATAGATACCAGAAAAGCGTCAAGGGGATTGGAAAAAGCTAGAATAGAACACCTTTTGTTTAATGGCTCTATAAATGCTGTTTTAGATGAACTTTCCTTATTCCAAAACAAGGATGGTGGTTTTGCACATTCACTTGAACCAGATATTTGGAATCCCCATTCATCACCAATCCAATCATGGTCAGCTATTACCATATTAAGACAATTAGAGATGGACTCTAGTCACGAAATTACCGAAAAACTTTTTTCATACTTTGAAAACTCTTTTAATGTTAAAACAAAAAAATGGTTTAGACTTGATCCGACAAACAACAACTATCCCCATGCGCCTTGGTGGGGCTATCAAGAGGGAAAAGATGATTTTAACCCATCAGCTTCACTTGCAGGCTACATTGTTAAACATGCCAGCAAACAAAGCACTGTCTATAAATATGCAAAATTAGTAATTGATGACGCTTTTGAGTATCTAAAACAAGCAAATATCGTAATTGAGATGCATGAGCTTAGATGTTTTTTTGAGATGTTTAATGACTTGCCAACAGAGTTAAAAGCAAGAGAAGATTATAGCTTGATAAAAGAGGAATTACTGAGACATCTAAAAGAGATTATGGAAAAAGATAAAGAGCGGTGGTTTGATAGTTACTGCTGCAAGCCATCGACAATTATTAAAAGTCATCCCACACTTGGTTCTACCTTGTTTTATGACTTAAAGCATCAAGAGTTTGATGTTGCCTTAACTAAAAGAAATGATGAAGGGCTATGGGATATTACATGGTCTTGGACTCATTATCAAAAGGAATCAAGAATTGCAACTAAAGCTTGGCAAGGAATAATCGGCTTTGACTATTTATATTTGATGAAGCAATTTAACTACATATAATAACTAAAAAAGGGGCTGTCGGGAAATAGATTTTCCGAAAACAGCAACGAAACAACCAAAAAAACTAGACTTTGAGCGTAAAAACGCTAAAAAAGTCTAGTTTTTATTACATTCAGGCATGAAAAAAAGGATCAAAAGTAACCTAACTCATAGTGTAAAATGTGGATAACTTTCAATTGATCAGTGGTTTTAACAAAATCATTGATTAATTGTATAGGGCATAATGAAAATGTAGGAAAAAGGCGGTTAAAAATGTAGGTAAATTATAAAGCCCCATTTTTGATATAATTCAATCATAAACGATTGGAGGAGATCATAAATGAGGAAAGACATAATGGAAAGGATGATTCACTTGAAAAAAGAGGGACTAAAGCCGAACTACACCAAAGTAGGGAAAAGGTATAATTGTGATTATCGAACGGTAAAGAAATATTACGAGCAACCCATCACTCTAATTAAAGCCAAAATAAAAAAACCATCAAAACTTGATGGGTATCGCCAGACAATTAAAGATAAATTAAACTATGACGCACCAGCAACTAGCATCTATCACTTTATAAGGAAACAAGGATATCGAGGAAGATATACAATCCTAAGAGAATATTGCAAAACCCTAAAAAAGGCAGGTAATAAAACAGCAACCATTCGTTATAAATTGATAGCTCTATATAGACATACGCACCACTTGGGTGCCTTGCATATATAATCTCCTTCCTTCTCGTAAAAATAGCATCAATATCAGTTTTATAATAGTTAAAAGATTATCTAAGATTCTGGCAAAAGTTTCCGGACCAATATTGCCGATTTTTAAGATTTCATTATTCGGCTTTTTCTTAATGCCTTTTTTCTTTTTTTCTCGATTTTCTTTAATGAGATATTTAACTTTATAACTACCTTTAATAACAAACATTTTTTCAGTCAAAAAAGAATATTCACGTTTATAATTATTTTCAGTTATAAATGTATTATAATCCTCCATTAAACTTGAAATATTTGACATCAAATTCACTAAGTGATAATTGATAGATCCACGCCAAACAAAAGTATATCGATTAGCGTTAGCTTAAATCTTAGTACCATCAATAAAAAGTTCTTCTAGAATGAGGTACCTACCCATCCTCCTATAAGTATTTATTATCTTTATTTTATCGCGAATTGATAATAAGTGCCTTAGTTTTACAGATAAGCAAATCGAAGATCACATATTAAAAAACCGTGGTTATCATTTATTTTTGTTTCAGCAACTAATTTATCATTACACAGAAAAAAAGTTCCGCCAAAAGCAGTCTTAGATAAACTATTAATAAAGACGACATTTTTTGCTAAACTCTTGGTTCTTAGTAAGTATTCATCTCTTGCTTCTTGCTTCCAAGCACTAAGTGAATAATCAACATATACGGGCCATAGGAGGACATCAAGCTCTAAATTTTGATATATGTTCAATAAATTATCATCCCATAAATCTCCACAAAGCGCGATTCCGATTTTTTTGTTTTTATAGGTGAACACCCCAGAGTTCAACCCTTGTTTGTAGTGATTTGTGTTAGCATCAGGAATACGCCAGCCCATCGATACTCTTCGATAGTTGTATAGTTGTTCCCCCTTTGAATCAATGATTAGATAACTGCTATAAATATGTTTATTATCAAACTCAAAATAACCAAACCCTAGGGCTTGATTGTATTGTTTAGCCTTTTGTTTTAGTATTTTTATGCTTTCTTTTGTTCTATCTCTAAATTCTAAATCCTTTTTATAGTCCCAAGTTAAACTATCAAATCCATTTAGAAATGCTTCGCCAAAAAGAATAAATTCAATTTCTTGGTTTCTTCTTTCTTTTAAGATCTTAATTATTGTCTCAGTATTTACTTCTATTTGATTATTAATTTGTTTGCTACCGCATAACATAATTCTAAATCCCACTTTTCACCTCATAAAATAGTTATTTAAGCAAATTAAAACTTATACGCTTTTGACAATGAAAGATACTTTTTCGCATTCAAAATATTTCCATCAATTTCTGCTGGTGTTCACTCCCTAATAATTCGCATTGGATTTCCTAAGGCCAACATTCTCGCTGGTACTTTTTTACCTGGTGGAACAACTGCTCCAGCAGCAACCATCGCGTATTCTCCGATCTCTGCCTTGTCTAAAATAATTGCCCATGCCAATTAAAGCAAAATCTTTAACTGTAGCGGCGTGACTAATAGCTTAATGCCCCACTGTGACCTATTGATCAATATATGTTGGGATATCAGTATTAGTATGAACAACTGCGTTATCTTGAATATTAGTCCCATGTAAAATAATAACTTTTGCTATATCGCCTCTAATAGTCGCGTTAAACCAAACACTAACATCATCTTTTAGTGTTGTGTCTCCGCTGATTTGGCCCCAGGCATAATAATAGCATTGCTTGCTATTTGTGTTTTAAATCCTTTATACTCCATATTATCTACCTCAATTAGCAATTTCTTTATTATTTAACGGTGTTCAAGATAAATACTGATATGGCTTAAAAATATCAATTGGAAAGTCTTTGTTTGAAATGTCTTTAATCTTGGCCTGATTCAAACTTGAAACGATATACTTTAATGCAACATGTTGGTGCTTTTCAAATGAGTGCTGATAACTCAAATACTTCATAAATCGAAACCAAGCTAAATATCCATCTAAATGTTTAACAGAGACTCCATTTAACTTCTTGAGCCAAGTCTTTAATTGCCGTGATAATTATTGATGACCCCTAGATTATAGTCACCTTTTATGTGCGAGTGGGATTTGTATCAAACCACATCCGAGATCTTTTGATACTTTTGGGTAGGTTATTTTGCTGTCAGATATCATTAAGCTGCCACTTGATATCTTATATAAATAGCCTTATAACGCTATCTTTTGTTGTGTTTTGTCAGAAAACTATTTACCGACAGCCCCTTTTAATATAATGGTTACTGTTTTAGTCTTTTTTCTTCTTGAAGAAAAACTTATTCTCAGTGCCTAACTGCAGGCGCTTATAATTTGCTTTATGTCTGATAAAGATTAGCGTCGCAAGCATAGAAACAACCACGATATCCATAATTCTTGTTGGTTGATTATAGACGCCATCATGGATAAAAACTCTAAGAGCAAAAAATATTATTGCTAATGAAGCTGCTGTAATCGATGATAAGGAAACATATTTTGTTAAGATAAACACAAGGAAAAAAACTAAAACAATAACAACTGCGACCCAAGGTTCAATTGCCATAATCATACCTAAAGAAGTTGCCACCGCTTTACCGCCTTTAAAGTTAATGTAGATTGGAAAAACATGACCTAAAACAGCTGCCGCTCCATAAAGGCTATAAATGCTAATATTATGTTCACTTACAGTGAAAAGACTTGTATCACCACTTGATGTCGAAATAATATGCACCAATAAAATAACTAATCCACCTTTAATTCCATCGAAAAGAAAGGCAAAAATACCGTGCTTAAACCCAAGTACCCGAATGGCATTAGTAGCTCCAGTGTTTTTTGATCCATGCTCCCTAATATCGATGTTTTTAAATACTTTCCCAATAACAAGTCCACTAGGTATCGATCCTAGAAAATAAGATAAAATCATAAATAAAGTAATCCAAACATAAGCCATAAAAATCCCTCCATACTTATTACATTATATCATGCGTAACTTTAATGTCAATTTAAAAATAAAACATAATCAAATGTTGTGCTTGACTATGTTTTTTGCTATAATAGAAGTATAAAAATAAGTTGGTGATCATGTGAAAAAAACAAAGATAATATATGATGAAAAATCGATTCAAATACTTGAAGGTCTTGAAGCAGTAAGAAAAAGACCTGGGATGTATATTGGATCAACGGATGCGAAAGGTCTGCATCACCTTGTATGGGAGATTGTCGATAACGCAATTGATGAATCTCTTGCTGGGTATGGTAATGCAATTACTTTAACAATTAATAAAGATAATAGTATTGAAATTTCTGATAATGGTCGTGGTATGCCGTATCGAATTCATTCTTCTGGTCGCCCGACAACAGAAGTTATTTTTACCGTTCTACATGCAGGCGGAAAGTTTTCAGATGCCGATGGGTATAAAGTATCAGGTGGTTTGCATGGGGTTGGATCTTCAGTTGTAAATGCACTGAGTCAATTTTTGGAAGTGACGATTTACCGAGATCAAACAATTTGGCATCAGCGTTTCTCTAATGGAGGAGCAAAGATCAGTAAGTTGAAAAAAATTGGAACAACTAAAAAAACTGGGACTACAGTTTGGTTTAAGCCAGACCCTAAAGTATTTTCAACAACATTATTCCTTTATGACATTATTAAACAACGCCTTAGAGAAGCAGCATTTTTAATAAAAGGGCTGAAAATAAATTTAATTGATCTAAGAAAACCACAAAAAGAATCTTTTCAATATGAAAAAGGTATAAAAGCCTATATTGATTTATTGAATAAAGCTAAAGAAACTCTTCATGAAACTTATTTGATCGTATCTCAATATCAATTAACCAAATTGAAGACAAAGCAAATAGAAGTAGACATTGCTTTCCAGTTTACTAGTAGTTATAAAGAGACTATTTTATCATTTGTCAATAATGTGCGGACAAAAGATGGGGGAACACACGAAGTAGGATTTAAATCAGCTTTAACGCGAGCAGTTAATGATTATGCTAAAAAATATAATATCTTAAAGGGGAAAGATAGTAATCTTGATGGTTCTGATATTAGAGAAGGGTTGACAGCTATTATTTCACTTCGTATCCCGGAAGAAGTTCTAGAGTTTGAAGGTCAGACTAAAGGTAGATTAGGTACGCCTGAGGCACGGAATGCGACAGATTCTGTAGTCTATAATAATATTACGACCTACCTTGAAGAAAACAAGGAAATTGCTAGTAAAATTATCAACCGCTCTCTCCAAGCACAGCGAGTTAGAGATGCAGCTAGAAAAGCACGCGATGATGCTAGAAACGGAAAATCAAAACAAAAAAAGGAAACGACTCTTAGCGGAAAACTGACACCAGCCCAAGGGAAAAATAAAGCGATTAACGAGTTGTTTTTGGTCGAAGGTGATTCTGCGGGCGGTTCAGCTAAGCAAGGCCGAAACCGCAGATTTCAAGCTATTTTACCTTTGCGTGGAAAAGTGATAAACTCAGAAAAATCATCACTTGATGCAATCTTAAAAAACGAAGAAATTAATACGATTATCCATACGCTAGGTGCCGATTTTGGAGCTGATTTTAATCTAGAGAAATGCAATTATAATAAAGTTATAATTATGACTGATGCCGATACTGATGGAGCTCATATTCAAGTGTTGTTATTAACGTTTTTCTTTCGCTATATGAGACCATTGATTGAGGGTGGAAGACTATATTTGGCACAACCTCCATTATATAAATTAACAAAAAAACGAGGGAGAAAAGAAGAAGCATTTTATGCGTGGAGCGATAAAGAACTAAAAGAAATGATCGATGATAATCCTTATACGCTCCAAAGATATAAAGGATTGGGTGAGATGAATGCTCTCCAGTTATGGGATACGACGATGAATCCTGAACTAAGGTCATTAATTAGAGTTAAGATCGAAGACTTGAATGCTTCAGACAAAAGAATTTCTATTTTAATGGGTGATAATGTAGCACCCAGAAGAGCGTGGATTGAAGATAATGTTGATTTTGAGATTAGCGATGATTTTGATCTGCAGAACGGAGCGGAATAATGGCAAAGAAAAGCAGTAAAAAAATCGAACAATTCGTCGAGGGCATTATTGAGTCAAATCTTGTCGATATCGTCTCTGAGCGTTTTGCAAGATACTCAAAATACGTTATTCAAGAGCGAGCACTACCTGATGCAAGAGACGGCTTAAAGCCAGTTCAACGACGCATTTTATATGCAATGCAACAAATGGGAATGCTCCACAATAAACCTTATAAAAAATCAGCGCGAATTGCTGGTGAAGTTATGGGTAAATATCACCCGCATGGTGACTCATCTATTTATGAGGCGATGGTTCGCCTCAGTCAAGATTTTAAAATGTTAGTCCCCTTAATTGATATGCATGGTAATAACGGTTCAATCGATGGTGATAGAGCAGCAGCGATGCGTTATACTGAAGCTCGTTTATCAAGAGCTGCTGAAGCGCTTTTAGGTGATATTGAAAAGCGGACAGTTCCATTTGTTCCTAATTTTGATGATGAAGAACTGGAACCTGTGGTCTTACCTGCGAAATTCCCTAATTTACTAGTTAACGGTTCAACTGGTATTAGTTCGGGTTACGCCACAAAAATACCACCGCATAATTTAGGAGAAGTGGTTGAGGCAACAATTGCTTATCTAGATAATGAAAATATCACATTTGATGAAATAGCGGACATTATCAAAGGGCCTGATTTTCCAACTGGTGGTATTGTGCAAGGAAAAGCAGGTATTTTAGCTGCTTTAAAAACCGGAGCAGGAAAAGTGATTATTCGTGCTAAAACAAAAATTGAAGAAATTTCTAAAACCCAAGATGCAATTATTGTCACTGAAATACCTTATGAGGTGAATAAAGCTGAACTTGTGAAAAGCATCGATATGTTGAGGATTGATAAAAAAGTTGAAGATATTTTAGAAGTTCGAGATGAATCAGACAGAGAAGGATTAAGAATTGCAATTGATCTTAAAAAAGGAGCACAATCACAATTTATTCTAAACTTTTTATTTAAGTCGACTGACTTGCAAGTTGCCTATAATTACAATATGGTAACGATTCTAAATCACAGGCCTGTTTTAGTAGGTGTTATTCCTATTTTAAAGGCCTATATTGATCATCAAAAAGACGTTATAACAAACCGTTCTAATTATGAACTAGAAAAAGCTGATAAAAGACAGCATATTGTCTTAGGTCTAATTAAAATGATTTCTATTGTTGGCGAAATCATCAAAATAATTCGTAAGTCTAAAAACAAAAAAGATGCAAAAGAAAACATTGTTGCAGCATTTGACTTTACTGAACTACAGGCTGAAGCAATAGTAACACTACAGTTATATCGTTTATCTAACACCGATATTTTAGCTCTTCAAAAAGAAAATGACGAGTTGGCTAAAAGAGTTAAAGGTCTAAAACACATTTTGTCAAGTGAAAATGCATTGCGAAAGGTTATTAAAAAAGAACTTAATGCTATAGTACAGTTACTAGCTGAAGCTAGAAGGTCAAGCATTGAAGCTGATATTGAAACAATTAAAATTGATTATAAAGATTTAATTAGTGAAGAAAGAGTCATGGTTGGTATCACTAAAGAGGGATATGTTAAACGATCAAGCTTAAGAAGCTATCAAGCTTCATTATCTGTTGGTCTAAAAGATGGTGATGCTTTGTTATTTGAAAAAGAAGTAAACACTCTAGACACATTACTTATCTTTACTAATTTAGGTCATTATGTGTTCCTTCCAGTCTATAAGATAGATGAACAAAGATGGAAAGATATTGGGGTTTATCTGAATAATATTGTGCCCATCTTACAAAATGAGCGCATTATTAAAACAATTGACATTTCTAACTTTAAAACTGAGCAAAGACTATTGATAGCTACTGCGCAAGGGATGATGAAACAGGTAAAACTTAGGGATTTTGAAGTTACTAGATTTAATAAACCGATGCGAGTTATGCGTCTTTTAAAAGATGATGAGTTAAAAGCTGTCGACTTTGTTGAACGTGAAAATATTTTAGCAATATCGAAAAAGGGTTATGCCCTACGCCTTCGCTCAGATGACCTACCATTATACGGATTGCAAGCTGGCGGTGTCAAGGGTATATCATTAGCAAAAGATGATATTTTAGTGTCAGCGCTTTATGTTGCACGTCGAGATGAGTTTTTGATGTTAACCTCAAGAGGCCATATTATTAAGGATGTTGTTGATGAGTTATCTATTTATAGTCGTAATCGTCGCGGTATCTTAGTGATTGATGGCCAAAAGAAAAACCCGCACTTTGTTGTTTGTGCTGCAAGACTATCTAAGGTTCAACAAAAACAGAATGTTTCGGTTTTAATTGTTATGCAAAAAGGAGTTTTAAAGTTTGTCGTATCTGATCTAAAATATTCCCAAAATAAGTTCGGTAAAAAGATAGTTGATATTACTAAGCACGGAGACGCTGTTGCACTTGATGTGTTTGTCCTAGATGAGGAATGTGAACCTGTGCGTAAAGCAAAGCCAAAAAAGGTTGCTAAATTTCGGGGAATTGACACTTTAAGAGAAGAAATAATGACCAAAGATCACAAAAAAATACATTTAAGTAAATTAGACTTATTTGATGATGAGGATGAATAAAGGAGATTTTATGAAAATCATAGTAAAAGGCAATAACTATAGTTATAATAAGCCTGTTAGTTTAGAAAATATAGCTAAGGATTTAAATGAAAAAGGTATTTTAGCAGCAACCGTTAATGGAAGATTAAGAGAGTTAACCTATAAGATTAGTAGTGATGTAAATATCAGTTTTCTAGATAATAATCACAATGATGCAATTCGTATTTATGAATCAACGCTCCGCTATGTAATAGCGATGGCGATTCATAATCTTTATCCAGAAGCTAGAGTTAAATATAACTATAGTATATCACGTTCAATTCTAGCCGTTCTAGAGCCATTTAAAGGGATTTTGAATACTGCTGTAGTTGAAGCGATTACAAATGAAGTGAACAGGCTAATCAAAATGGAGCTTGCTATTAAAAGAAAGCGAGTTTCGATAGCGGATGCTACTGATATATACCAAAAGATGGGCATGCCAGAAAAAGTGGCTATTCTTTCCTACAGGGACGAAGACTATGTTAATTTATATGAATGTGATGGTTATCTTAACTATATGTTTGGCTATATGCTGCCTTCAACAGGTTATTTAAACGCTTTTAAGTTGTTTTTATATAATCCAGGGTTTATTATTCAATATCCAAGAGCAGAACTAAAAGGAGAAATACCACAGTTTAGTGATGAACCAAGATTTGGAATGGCTCTACGGTCTTCAGCAAAATGGGGAAAAATAATCAAAGGTAATACGATTAGCTTAATTAATGAATATGCTAAAGACTATGCTAGCTCAGTTGATTTTGTTAATTTATGCGAAATTAAACATTCTCATATGCTCGGAGAATTAGGCGATATGATTTTTGGTAATATTGAGAATATTCGCTTAATAGGGATTGCAGGTCCTACATCATCAGGTAAAACAACGTTTTCTAATAGGCTGCGCCTTGAACTTAAATCTAGAGGGATTAATCCAGTAATGATTTCGATTGATGACTATTATCTAAATCGTTCATTCGCTCCGCGAAACGAGGATGGATCACCTGATTTAGAACATGTTGAGGCGCTGGATATTAAACTGTTTAATCATGATATGTTAGCATTGATCCAAGGTCAAGAAATAACTTTACCCAGTTTTGATTTTAAAACGGGTAAACGAGGAAAAGGTAAAACAATACACATAGAAGAAAACACACCACTTATTATTGAAGGGATTCACGCGTTAAACGAAACGTTGACTAGGAGTATCCCAAAGCATCAAAAGTTCAATATTTATATTTCGCCGCAAACACAACTTCACATTGACAGCCATAACCCAATTAGCATTACTGAACAAAGACTTCTCAGGAGAATTGTTAGAGATAAAAAA
The DNA here is from genome assembly GCA_964504015.1 of uncultured Mariniplasma sp. Lineage (GTDB taxonomy): Bacteria > Bacillota_I > Bacilli_A > Acholeplasmatales > Acholeplasmataceae > Peloplasma. The sequence goes on from CAZDCS010000009.1 coordinate 17,383, forward strand.
TACCGTAATTCTTCTGTAACAGAGACTATGTCGATGTGGCCCTCAGTTCGAAGAGGAGAATTTAAATGGATTTATCCAACACAAAAAGAAGCTAACTATGTTTTTAATTCAGAGTTAACTTATGAGTTTGCAGTCTTAAAGAAACACGCTGTAGAACAACTTTTAGCTGTTCCAGAAGATAGCGAACATTTTATTATGGCGAACAGATTATTAAAATTTTTAAAGTACTTTAAAGATATTGAAGATGATATTGTTCCATGCAACTCTTTATTAAGAGAGTTTATTGGGGGAAGTTGCTTCCCGCATTAAAACAAGAAAGGTTGGATTTCGTGAAAGCTTTAGATAATATACAACGTATTCAAGTTAATAGTGAGACCTTATTTTTATTGTTGTCGTTATATGAATCTAAAGGGAAATCATTTTACTATGCTGATTTGTTTAAACGTAGCTTAGCGGCCTTCGAGAAAAAGACGATCGAAAATGATTTAGTCTCTTTGGGGCATTACCTTGAATTGAAGATGACAGATACTAGGATCAGGTTATTTGCTAAAAAGGCCATGACACCTAAAACTAAGGATGAACAACTTTTACAAAACCTAAAAATCGCTCTGACGCAACTTCATGATAACCCAGGATCATTTGAACTACTAGTTAATGAGATAGGTAATCTTGTGCAACTATTATCTAGAAACACGGATGTTATCTCATTTAACACTTATGAAAAAAATGAAACTGGACTTCTAAGGACCAAAAAAACTTCAAAAAAAACAGACCTTGAAAAGCTTATTGAGCTTTTTGTGAAGAATATAAAAAGTGGAAAATGCGAGTTGACCCAACTTTTTGTAAATTTTTATGTGGATTTTTTGAATATGGATATTTTATCAAGGCATAACCGTTTGGTTGGTCTAGTGTTATTGTATGCTTTGCTAGCTAAAGAGTTTTCCGTTTTTAGATATGTTAGTTTCTTTAAACTATTACTAGAGGAAAAAGATAACTGGGAAAGTGGTCTGGTTGCTGCAAATTATTCATGGTCATCGGGGTTTGCTCAAACCGATACAATATCAATCATCTTGATCCGATTATTATTAGAAGCGTATGCCGAAATTGACGATATTTCCCATCAATACGTTTTTGAGAAAAAATTGAACAAATCAAATAGTATTGAAAATAGCATATTAAAGATTAACAAGATTTTTAGTAAAGAGGATATAAGAAAAAGACATCCTAACATTAGTGATGCAACAATTGATCGCACATTAAAAAGACTGAAAGAGGAAGATAAGATTCGTCCGTTAGGTAAAGGTAGAAGTTCTAAGTGGCAGAGAATAGTAGCGAGTAATACAAAGTATGGAACAAAACAGCTAACTTTGTTTAATGATTGACATAGCTAGTTTAAACTTGAAAAGAACTTTATACAAGATTAAAAGGTTAAAAAATACCGTTAAGGAGGTGTTATGATGAGTAAAGTATATGTGATTGGAGCTAAGCGAAGTCCAATTGGT
>CAZDCS010000010.1:0-8219 GCA_964504015.1 uncultured Mariniplasma sp.
CCTTAGGCAATTAAGGTGAAGTATTATAGGTAAAACAGCCTATTTTATGCTATACTATTACTACATATTAAGGAGATGAAGAAAATGATTAAAAAAGTGTTACACACAATATTAATAGTGAGTTTATTTACCTTGCTATCATCATGTCAAGATAAGGTGGAAACCATTGTCTTGCCTGATTTAACAGGCTTGAACGAACAACAGGCTCTAGAGCTATTAAATGAATATGATATTGAAATAGTAACTGTTGAGGTTGCTACTAATAGAGTAGATGTGGGGTTATTTATTTCTTATCAAGCGCCTCATAGTCAAGGAGTAACTGTTGAGTCTAGAACAACGATTACAATTGTATTTGCGACCAATAGATTACCTGATTTAACAGGATTGAATAAATCTGAAATTTTAACCGCCTTAAGGGACTTAAGAGCGATACTAGAGTTTAGAGTAATTGAAACAGATGATGTCGATCAAGGTCTATTTGTTGAATATGAGGACCTAAAACAAGGCGATAGTATTAATAGAGGAGACTCTATTGTTGTTTATTTAGCTGAGCCGATTTTCGTTATTAATACAGGGGTTATGATTTCTAAATACTTAGAGGGACTTGATGGAAATCAAGCAATTGAACTATACAATAGAACAGATAAAACAATAGATTTAGCTGGATTTAGCATTAATTTATACCAAAGTGGGGCAACCACTCCTGGGGATATCATTCAACTAGAAGGTGTTATCTTGCCACAAGAAACATTTTTAATAACTAATGGGCAAAGTGCGCAAGAACTGTTAAATATGGCTGATATGACATCAAATGACTTAAATTTCAATGGTAGTGGAGCGGTAGCGCTTGTGTACCAGGAGATAGCGCTTGTGGATGTTATTGGCATAATTGGAAGAGGTACGTTTTTGCAAAACAGATTATTAACTAGAGATATGTCGGTTTTGGAACCAAGTGAAGAATTTGATTTCTTAAGTTGGAATCAGTTCCATCATGAACACCTAGTTGTTTTTGGCCAGCATCCTGTTGAATTTCCGACCGCGTTTACTTTTAACCCCGAATACTTAGAACTAGATTTTACAACACGAAAAGGCATGATTGAAGTTGAATTTATTTCGAATAATGATGGGGATACAGCGCAATTCACGCAAGGGTTTTGTGGTCCTAATCGAGTTAGATTTATTGGGGTAGATACCCCAGAGACAGGCTCGGGATTAGTGGCGACACTAGCAACAAATTTCGTTTTTAATCGTTTAAGCAATGCAACAACCATTCACTTACAAAGCCATCCATCAGGACAGCTAACTGAGACTTACGGCAGAACGTTAGCGTTTATCTGGGTTGATGGTGTGTTATTGAATTATGAGTTAGTATTACGCGGTTTTAGTCAAAATAATTTCTTTGATCAGGGACTAGTCTTTAGTGGTGTCACCCTAGAAACATGGATGAAAAATGCCGAAAGATACGCGATTTCTAAAAACTTAGGGGTGCACGCTTAAAATGATTAAAGCAATTAATGCTATCATCTTTTCCATAGTTGCAGCACTAGGTGTAATGCTTGTCTATAATTTAACGGACTCATATGTTAGAACCCAGTACTTAGAAGAAAGAGGGACAGAAGAGCTTGTGGCTGGTAATTATGATTTTTTTGTCCCCTTACGGTTTTATAATGACACACCAATCGTTGACATAGTAGTAAACCAAGATGATAAGTCATTTAGAGTTATGATCTATGATGGAGCTTATGTCAGACTGATTGATGAAGATCTTGTTGTATCGTCTGGAATATTTCTTTTGATACACCAAACAAAAGGAGAAACTCTACCAGATTTTTTTGGAGTAAAGTTATCAGCAAGTGATATTATAACAGTCGAACAATTAGGGGTTAAACTATTTAGCCTACCGCTGTATTCTACAGTAGATGAACAATCAAAAAGGCCAATCTTTAATAAAGATGAGTTTATTATAGATGATGTTTTTCAAGAAATAACTAAAATAGAGATACTTGAAAAAGATGTATTAGTGATGACGATACCCATCTTGATTCAAGAATCTGACCTAGGAATAAAAGCGGAACTTCAAAACTATATTGATCGAGAGGGAAGCGTCCCAACTGAACCATTTGGTTCAGTATCAATTTCGCCGATTATTAGAATAGATAGCTCCGCACTAGTTATTCGAAATATTGCTATTTACGCTGTTTTTGCATTTGGCTTAACGGTGTTATTCTTTAAAGCACGTAAAAAATTAGGGCGAAAAGAACCGACTAAAGGACTTAAAAAAGATATTGAAAAAATTAAAAAGTAGCAGAATAAAAAAGCGATAAATAATCGCTTTTTTACTCCAAACATGATATACTACTATAATCTAACTAAAGAAAGGCTTAGCTATGAACATAAAGAAAGATATATATGATTTAATTGAAAAATACGACACTATTATTATCCACCGGCATGCAAGACCTGACATGGATGCTATTGGTAGTCAGTACGGTCTGTCGTTAATTATTAAAGAAAATTATCCAAATAAAAAAGTGTATGTTGTCGGTGACTTAAATAATATGAGTTACTTAGCACAAATGGATAATATTGAAGATAAAGTGTATAACAATGCGCTAGTAATTATAACTGATGTTTCCGTATCAAGGATGATTAGTGATGATAGATACAAATTAGCAAAACAAAGAGTTATTATAGATCATCATCAAAATAATACGGACGTTGATGATGTAGCAGTTTTTTATAAGGATTCAAGTTTTGGTTCAGCATGTGAAATGGTTATTGACCTTATTAAAGAGCATAAACTAAAAGTAACACCTGAAGCAGCAACCTATCTCTACGCTGGCATGGTAACTGATACCGGCAGGTTTATGTATTTAAATAACCCAAGCAAGACCTTTGAATTAGCATCATATATTACAAAATTTAGTCCAAATATTCAAGCATTCTACAATTTTATATATACCGAACCACTAAAAAGAAGGTTAACAAAGAACTTGTTTTCAAAATTTGATATCACTAAAAACAATGTTGCTTATCGTAAAAACGATAGCGCACTAATTAAAAAAAGCGGACTTGATTTCCAAGCAGTAAGTAGAGGAATGGTTAATCAAATGGCCGGTATTAAAGAAATATCGATCTGGGCTAATTTCACTGAAGATAGTGAGAATAATTTAATTGTTGGCGAGTTTAGATCAAGGGGTATCATCATTGTTGATATCGCAAAAAAATACGGCGGAGGCGGGCATAATAATGCCTGTGGAGCCAGTTTAAAGAATTGGAAAGAAGTAGATAGCATCTTAAATGATTTAGATGAAAGGGCAAAACAACATGATCAAAATTCTTAACAGAATCAAAAAATATGAAACAATTATTATTCACGGGCATAAAAGACCAGATGGGGATTGTTATGGCTCTCAATTTGGCTTAAAAAATATTATTGAAACATCGTTTCCGGATAAAAAAGTATATGTGGTGGGTCAAAAAAGTGACTATGTTGACTTTATCGGTAAAATAGATGTAATTAGTAATGAAACATATAAAGGGGCATTAGCGATAGTTGTTGATACAGCAATTGAAGATAGAATTAGTGACCCTAGATATAAGTTAGCAAAAGAGGTCATTAAAATAGACCATCATATTCCAGTAGATGATTACGGAAGTGTTCGCTGGGTTGACACATCTTTTCCTGCTTGCTCGCAAATGATTGCTCATTTTTACAAAACATACAAAAAACAACTTAAAATGACCAAACAAGGAGCTAATGCACTCTATACTGGTCTTGTTACTGATACGGGGAGATTTCGTTTTAGAGGGGTTTCCCTATTAACTCATCAAATGGCTGGGATGTTAATTGATTTAGGGGTTGATGTTGAATACATCGACGGAAAACTAGGTAAAACCTCATTAAAGATGATGAATCTAAGAGGGTATGTCTATAGTAATTTTGTGGAAACTAAAGGTTTTATCTATCTTAAGATGACAAGAGATATTATTAACAAATATGAAATGACAGATGAAGAGGCAGCGTCAGTTGTCGGATTGCTTGGAGGGATAGAGGGGTTTCCGGTTTGGGGACTGTTTATTGAATACCCAGGCGAGATTAGAATTCGCTTAAGATCAAACGGACCATTTATTAATGAACTTGCTAATCAGTATGGTGGTGGAGGTCATGCTAAGGCATCAGGAGCTAGAATCGAAAATTGGGAAGAACTCCCAACCTTTATTAAAGATGTGGAAAAAGTAGTTAAAAAATATAACGGAAACTAAGATGGAAACATGTCAAGCAATTAAGGTAGTAAAACCTAAATTGGATTTAGCTGCAATTGAAAAAAGTTTAATTAAAACATATAAAAAAGATATTTTCACACCCTTTGTTAAAGCTATTAATGAATACGAACTAATCAAGCCAAATGATAAAATCGCAGTTGCCATATCAGGTGGAAAAGATAGTTTAATTTTAGCTAAACTATTTCAAGAATTAAAAAGGCATAATAAAATTCCTTTTGAACTCGTATTTATCGCAATGGATCCCGGGTTTAATCCGGTAAACCGAAAGTTTCTCGAATTAAACACAAAGCACCTAAATATCCCCTTAACAATTGCTCACTCAGATATTTTTGCTGTTGTTGGCAAAATAGCTAAGCAAAACCCTTGCTATTTATGTGCAAGAATGAGAAGAGGGTTTCTCTATAACGAAGCCAAAAAACAAGGGTGTAATAAACTAGCGTTAGGCCATCATTTTAATGATGTTATTGAAACAACTTTGATGAATATCTTTTACAATGGTCAATTTATGACAATGGTTCCTAAAGTTAAAGCAGAAAACTTCGATGACATCGAGTTGATTAGACCGATGGTTTTCATCAAAGAAAAGGCTATAATAAACTGGATTAAATACAGCGGAATTAGCGCGATGAATTGTGGTTGCACGGTTGTTGCCCAAAAAACAGCAACCAAGAGGCTGCTTGTTAGAAATTTAATAGCCGAGTTAAAAATAGATAACCCTGATGTCGATCAAGCAATCTATAAAGCAGCAACTAACGTTAACCTAGAAATGATATTAGGGCATCATAAAAGTAACAAACAAAAAATGAATTTTAATCAGTTATATAACGAGAGGAGAAAAGAGAAATGATTCTAGATTTTGATTTAACATTGACAGAAATTTTTTATAAAATGCTATTACCACTTACTATATCTTTTGCAATTGCTGCAGTTATAGGGTTAGAAAGACAAAACGTTGGTAAAGCTGCCGGACTTTCATCACACATTTTGGTTGCTATGGGAGCTGCAGGAATTGCCATAATGCAGCGCTTGATGTTCGAAGAACAAATGGATCTACTTCGTCTTGGTTACGCTGTTGTACCAGAAGGACAACGAGTAATAGCTCAAGTTATCACCGGTGTTGGTTTTATTGGGGCGGGCGTGATTATGAAAGATAACTCAAATATAATAAAAGGTATCACGACAGCTGCAACCCTGTGGTTTACAGCGATGATAGGATTGATTTTAGGCAGTGGTTTTATTTTATTGGGGACAATTCTAGGAGTATTTGTTATTCTCTTTATTCTAACTAGAGACTTAAAAAGGGGATTTAATCCTTTTTCTAAGACGAGCAACGAAAAGGATGATTAGATGAATTTTGATACAATTGCTGCAGTTTCAACTGCTTATGGGACAGCTGGCATTTCAGTGATTCGGATTAGTGGAAATCAGGCAATTTCTTTATTCAATCAAATATTTAAAGGCCCAGATTTAAAAAAAGCCAAAAGCCACACATTGCATTATGGGCATATTGTCGATGGCGATAATTTAATTATTGATGAAGTTATGGTTGGGATAATGAAAGCGCCTAGGACATTTACCGCTGAAGATGTAATCGAGGTTTCAACACATGGCGGCATTTTAGTTACCCAAAAAGTTTTACAATGTATTTTAGCACTAGGTATTAGATTAGCGGAACCAGGAGAATTTAGTCAACGTGCTTATTTAAATGGGCGAATTGACTTAATTGAAGCAGAATCAATTATGGACCTTATTCACGCAAAAAGTGAGCAGGCAATGAAAATCGCTAATATGGGCGTGCAAAAGGAAACATCTAAGCTGATTCGCAATCTTCGTTCAAAGTTACTAACGATTATAGCTCAAATAGAAGTTAATATTGATTACCCTGAATATGACGATGCAATTGTTATGAGCAATGAAATTATTAAACCCAAAACTGAAAAACTAATTATTGAAATGACTAAGATTTTAAAAGAATCACAGAAAAATAAAATGATCCGTGAAGGCGTTAAAACAGTAATAATAGGAAAGCCCAATGTTGGAAAAAGCAGTTTATTAAATGCTTTAATCGATGAGGATAGAGCTATTGTTACAAAGTATGCAGGAACAACAAGAGATACTATCGAGGCCTATGTTAATATTTCAGGAGTGACACTTAATTTAATTGATACCGCTGGGATTAGAAAAACAAAAGACATTATTGAACAAATAGGTGTAAATCGCTCAATAAAGACACTTCATGATGCTGAACTTGTTCTATTAGTCCTTGATCAATCAAAGGCTTTAACCAATGAAGATAGGGAACTTTTAGAGTTAACTAAAACCAAAAAAAGAATTATTATTGGAAACAAAGCAGATCTCCCTAAGGCACTATTTATGGAGAATGCTATCTTAGTTTCAACGATAAAAAAACAAGGTCTAATTGACCTTGAAAAGGCAATCTTAAAGATTTTAGTATTAGAAGATATTGAACAAAGAGACTTTAACTACTTATCCAATATCAGACATATTACAAAAGTTTATGAAGCGAAAAAAGCCCTTGAAAACGTCTTAGTAGCGATTTCTAATCAAATGCCAGTTGATGTCTATGTGATTGATTTAACAACTGCTTTCAGGCTGCTAGGAGACATTTTAGGAGAGAATTATCAAAATGACCTCCTAGATGAATTATTTTCTAAGTTTTGCTTAGGAAAATAACAATAAATTTTTTTAGCGCATATTATAAATTATAATATGATATAATTGAAAAAGAAAGAAAGCGAGGGGCTCTATGGCATATATTGCACTATACCGGGCGTATAGACCAAAGTCATTTAATGAAGTGTCTGGTCAAAAAGTCATTATTCAAACACTGCAAAATGCAATACTGCATAATAAGATAGCTCACGCTTATCTTTTTAGTGGGCCAAGAGGAACCGGGAAAACTAGCACAGCTAAGATATTTGCTAAGGCCGTTAATTGCCTAAAACAATCAACAAATGAGCCTTGTAATCAATGCGATGTTTGCAAAGGGATAGAACAAGGGGATATATCCGATATCATTGAAATTGATGGAGCATCAAACAATGGTGTTGATGAAATCAGAGAACTGCGCGATAAAGTAAAATATATGCCTAGTGTGGGCCGTTACAAGGTTTATATAATCGATGAGGTTCACATGTTGACAACAGGAGCGTTTAACGCGCTTTTAAAAACATTAGAAGAGCCGCCAAAACACGTTATATTTATTCTCGCAACAACAGAGGTTCATAAGATTCCACCGACAATTTTGTCGAGATGTCAACGCTTTGATTTTAAAAATATTGAAGTTTCAGATATAGTGGACAAACTTAACTATATCATTAAAAAAGAAGCGATTGAAATTACTGAGGAAGCTGTTCGTGAAATAGCTATTAATTCAGAAGGCGGACTAAGAGACGCTATCAGTCTATTGGACCAATCAATCTCTTTTGCGAACGGAAAAATAGTTGAAGATGATGTCCACCAAGTATCAGGAAGCGTTTCAAAAGAAGCATTGACAACATTGTTGTCAGCTATTGCTAATAAAGAAATTAGCAAAGGCATGGTTATCTTAAAAGAACTAATTTCTGAGGGGAAAGAAATCACACGCATTGTTAATGATTTAATACTATCGCTTCGAGATATGTTAGTTGAAAAAGCGATGAAAGTTAAGTTTCCACGCTACATGGAATTGTTAAATGAGTTTTCATTCGAAAAAATCTATTTCTATCTAGACATTTTAAATAAGCTACAACAAGACATGAAGTGGACTAATCAAAAAAGAGCATATGTTGAATTAGCGTTAATTAAAATGATGGAACACGAAAAACTAAAAACTATCGATTATCAAGCGACAATTACTGATTTGAAAAATAGTATTCATGAACTTAAAAAACAAATAGAAATGCAACCCAAAAGAGCGATTAAAAAACACA
>CAZDCS010000010.1:8239-17258 GCA_964504015.1 uncultured Mariniplasma sp.
AAGTTGAAAATATCTTAAACAACAACGATAAAGACAAAAAGAAGTTGCTGCAATCAGGGTGGAAACACTTAAAAGATTACCCAAAAGAGCATTTAAAGATGGTCGCCTATCTTTTGTCACAATCTGAATTGCAAGCCGTTAGCGACTCAATGCTGGTTGTCTTTAATGACCGTAGATCTTGTGAAAGAATACTAGAACCTGAAACAAAGAAACTAGTTTTGAAAATATTTAATAGTAAACAACATTTAATTGATGACTATGTCGCTATTGCGAAATCAGACTGGGATATTGTTAAAAAGATTTATAATGAGTTGTGGATAAAAGATAAGAATAAAACAAAACTTCCGCCACTTGATTTTCAGTTATACAAAGAAAAAGAAGAAATAGGGAACAAAGAAGCAGAGGTTGTTTCTTTAGCTAAAGAGTATTTCCCTAATCTAGTTAAAATAAAGGAGTAATAAAGATGAATCCAAATATGTTAAACAAATTAAAAAAAATGCAAAAACAAATGATGGAAGCACAAGAACAGCTTGAAGGCAAAGAATACTTTGGTAAAGCAAGTGGTGTAACTGTTATTATGCAAGGGACAAAACAAGTTATTGATGTCCAAATCAATCCTGAATTTTTAGAAGAACTTGAATTGTTACAAGATTCAATCTTACTAGCGGTAAATGATGCTATTCGTCAAATCGAAAAGGAACAAGAAGAAACGATGGGGCAATTTAGCGGTGGTATGAGTGGGTTTGGTTTTTAATGTATCCCCTTATACTCAAACAAATAATTGAAGATTTTCAAAAACTACCAGGAATTGGCGAAAAAACAGCAGAACGATTAGCGCTGCACATTATAACAGAATTCGAAGGCGATGAAATATCTGATTTCGCCGATCATTTGAAAAGACTTAAAGCAGAGATCAAATATTGTTTGGTATGTCACATGATAACCGATAAGGATAAATGTTATGTCTGTAGTGATAATTCAAGGGATTCCCAATTATTAATGGTCGTTGCTGATGCTAAAGATATCTTTGTTATGGAAAAAATAAAAACTTTTAATGGCGTCTATCATGTTTTAGGTGGTCTAGTTGATTTTTCAAGAGGAATCACAGATAAGGATCTAAATATTGAAACACTAGTTAAAAGAGTTTCAAGCATTAAAGAGATAATTATAGCGACTAATGGAACTGTTGAAGGCGAGATGACAGCCAAGTACTTAAAAGAATTATTTAAAGATGAACAAGTGTTAATAACAAGACTTGCTTCGGGTCTTCCTGTTGGAGCTGAACTGAAGTATGCGGATGAATTAACTTTAAGTAAAGCTGTTGAAAACAGATTGAAATATTAATAGTAACGAGGAGGGAAAAACGATGTGGGATGTTGTCAAAGGGATTTTAGAATCAGTATATAATAGCTTTGATGAATTTTTACAAAACACACTTAATATTGATGGCACGTTAATTGGCTTATATGAACAATTTATAACGCCTTTACCAGAACTTATTAAGATTGTAGGTACAGTATTTGTAGCTATTATTCTTGTTTTAGGGATCTTAAGTTTTGTTAAAAAGATGCTAAAACTGTTTATTGTATTAGCTGTAATTCTTGCAATCGTTTTATTAGTTACACAATTAGCATAAAAGTACTTGCAAAACTGTAATGATTGTTATACAATATAGAAGGTTTCAGGAGGAATAAATGAGCGATAAATTAAAATCAATGTTAGAATTAACAGAACTTCTTATCGAAAAAGAAGGGCCTATTACAATTCAAGATATCATTAAGGAAATTTCTGAGATAAAAGAAATTCCTGAGGGTGATACCGAGCAACTACTACAACTCTATATGGATATTACACAAAGTGCAAAATTCGTTTATTGTGGGGAAGACAAGTGGGATCTAAAGGAAAGAAACCTAGCTCTTTGGGATAAAGACGGGTATGCTTTTGTTGAACCTAAAAAAGTTGAAGAAGTTGAAGCCGAAGATGAAGAGGTTGAAGAAGATCTAGAGTTTACCGAATATATTTTAAAGCCAAAAGAAGAAAAACCAAAAGAAGAAATCGAAGATGAAGAAGTTGTTGTGCAAACAGAAGAGGAAAAAAAAGAGATAGAAGAAGAAAAACAATATATCGAAATCGAAGTTTCAACTCAAACAACTGACGATGATGATGGAAGTGATGAAGTCGAAACCGAAGAAGAGACTAATTATGATGAAGATAATTATAATGAGATTATGGATGATTATGAAGATATGTATGAAAAATAACTAATTAAGTATAAACATTAAGGGTGTACGAGTTAACGTATGCCTTTTTATTTGGAATTAAGAAAGGATGATTAGATGCCAAATATACTAGAATTGATTGGATTTATTGCTTCGCTGATTGTATTAGTTTCACTTTTGATGAGTTCAATAAAGCGACTTAGGTGGATTAACTTAGGAGGAGCAGTTGTTTTTGCCGTTTATGGTTTCTTAATAGAGGCCCCTCCGGTTGCTTTTATGAATATAGGAATTGTTTTAATTAACATCTATTATTTAGTGCAAATGTATAGCAAAAAAGATTATTTTACTTTATTAAAGATGAACAAGGGAACAGAGTACTTTAAGCATTTTATGTCTTTTCATAAAGAGAATATGTCGTCATTTATGGAGGTTGATGAAAACCTTGATGATCCAAAATATAATAAGCTTTTCATTCTACGAAACACAATTCCAGCGGGAGTTGTGGTAAGTAGAGTGGTTGATGAAAACACGCTAGAAATAATGATTGATTATGTCGTTCCGGCATATCGTGATTTCAAAGTTGGAATTTTTTTATACGAGGATCAAAAAGATTTCTTTATTAACCAAGGATATACAAAACTTGTTAGTAACCCGGTTAATGAAAAACACATAGCCTATTTTGTTAAAATGGGATTTAACCCACAAAATATTAATAATAAATCGCTTTATGTAAAACACCTTGTTCGTTAAATCAGATAAAAGCTTTGCTACTTTTATTATCTTTTGATATAATGAAAAAGGGCACACCAAGGGGTCTCCGAACTAGGAGACCCTTTTAATTTTAGATGGAGGTTGAAAATGGCTAAATATATTTTTATTACAGGCGGTGTTGTATCTAGTTTAGGTAAAGGGATTACCGCATCAGCAATTGGTCAACTTCTTAAAAGCAGGGGGCTAAAAGTATTTATGCAAAAATTCGATCCATATATTAATGTTGACCCTGGAACGATGAGTCCTTATCAGCACGGAGAAGTTTTTGTAACAGATGATGGTGCTGAAACTGATCTAGATCTAGGTCACTATGAGCGTTTTATTGATGAAAACTTAAATCGACATTCTAGTATAACAACTGGTAAAATTTATCAAACGGTCTTAAAAAGAGAGAGACGTGGCGATTACTTAGGTGCAACCGTCCAAGTGATTCCTCACATTACAAATCAAATTAAAAAGAAATTGATTGATGTTGCTAAACATACTGACCCCGATGTTGTTATTACTGAAATTGGAGGGACTGTTGGCGATATTGAATCACTACCTTTTTTAGAAGCAATTAGACAAGCAAGAAGAGACTTTGGGTATCATAATACGCTCTATATTCATAACACGCTTGTCCCATATTTAAAAGCAGCCAATGAAATGAAAACAAAACCGACTCAACATAGCGTTAAAGAATTGATGAGCTTAGGAATTCACCCAGATATTATTATGCTTAGAAGCGAGAGACCTGTCTCTTTAGAGAATAAAGAAAAAATCGCATTGTTTTGTGATGTTGATCAAAACGCTGTTTTTGAGGCGGTTGATGTATCTATTTTATATGAAGTGATTATTAATCTTTGCAAACAAAATGTTGATGATTGGATTCTTAATCATTTTAAGTATGAAAGAAAACCGGCAAATATTCAACCTTGGGTTGATCTGGTTAAACGCATAAATGATCTAAACTCAGAAATCACTATTGCACTAGTTGGGAAATATGTTAAGCTACATGACGCTTACCTATCTGTTAGTGAAGCACTAAAACATGCAGGATATGCTAATGATGTGAAAATAAATATTAAATGGATCAATGCAGAAGAAGTAAGGGATAGTAATATTGCTGAATACGTTAAAAACTGTGATGGAATTATTGTTCCTGGTGGCTTTGGTAAAAGAGCAACAGTAGGCAAAATAGCAGCTATAACTTATGCACGGAAAAACAAGATTCCCTTTTTTGGCCTATGTTACGGGATGCAGTTAGCGGTTATTGAGTATGCTAAAAACGAGTTAAAAATAGATGATGCTAATTCAACCGAAATAGACCCAAGCACCAAGAGCCCGTTAATATCACTACAACGAGGAAGATTATCAAATGAGAATTTAGGGGGAACACTGAGATTAGGATTGTATGACTGCGAGATTAAAGAAGGTAGTTTAGCCCATAGGGCGTATCAAAAAAAGGCAGTACAAGAAAGACATCGTCACAGGTATGAATTTAATAATAAATACTTAGATAGCTTTAAACAAAGCAAGATGATTATGTCAGGGTATAATAAAAAACACAACTTAATTGAAATGATTGAATTAAAAGATCATCCATGGTTTGTTGCTGTTCAATTCCACCCTGAATTCTTATCAAGGCCGTTGCGACCACACCCATTATTTAAAGCTTTTATCAAAGCAACAATTAAAGAAAAAAAATAATTGCAAATATGGAAACGATTACAAGTAAAGATTGATTGCTAAAAACATTATATTGTATTATAATATAGTAAGGATGAATAAATCCTAAGGAGGCATATTATGTCAGTAGTATCAGCAAAACAAATGCTTATTAAAGCACATAAAGAAGGTTATGGAATAGCTCAGATTAATATTAATAATTTAGAGTGGATTAAAGCGGTTTTAACAACAGTACAAGCAGAAAAATCACCAGTGATTTTAGGCGTATCACAAGGTGCAGCAAAATATATGGGTGGTTATAAAACAGTTATGGCAATGGTAAGAGCCCTAGATGCGCACTATAACATTAGTGTTCCTGTAGCAGTTCACTTAGATCATGGGACATATGAAGGAGCAAAAGAAGCACTTGAAGCAGGTTTTACTTCAATTATGTTTGATGGTTCACATTATCCATTTGCTGAAAATCTAGCTAAAACAAAAGAGATAGTGAAACTATGTCACGCTAAAGGTGTTTCAGTTGAAGCTGAAGTAGGGGCTATCGGCGGTGAAGAAGATGGTGTTATTGGAAACGGCGAAATAGCAGACCCTGAAGAATGCAGATTAATTGCCGAAACAGGTGTTGATATGTTTGCTGCTGGAATTGGTAATATCCATGGTACATATCCAAAAAATTGGAAAGGCTTGGACTTTGATGTTTTAGCAAAAGTCCAAGATGTAACTAACGGCATTCCGTTAGTTCTTCATGGTGGAACAGGTATTCCGGCAGAAATGGTCCAAAAAGCAATTTCACTTGGTGTATCTAAAATAAATGTTAACACAGAATTACAACTAGTGTTTGCAGCTGCAACACGTAAATATATTGAACAAGGGAAAGATTTAATTGGTAAAGGATATGACCCAAGAAAACTTCTAGCCCCTGGTTATGAAGCTATGAAAGAAGTTATTAAAGAGAAAATTGCTGTGTTTGGATCAAAAAACAAAGCATAAAGGAGTGATCGATTTGCGCGATGAAAGAGTTTATCATGAGTATGTGAATTGGAAAATTGAAAATCATGATTTATTAAAGTATTTAACAGACAATAATTCAGACTTAATAATAAGATCTAGGCATATTATGGATGTTGTTGAGCATTTTTACGATAAATTGGTTGATGATATTGATTATTCTGAAGAAGATGATAATATTTTTAAAACAGGTTTTTACTATCTAGCAGAACAAATTGAAGAGATTAAACGCCTTATGGAAAAGGCTTATCAAAATGATGTTAAATACTTAGAAAAAAGGGCTAAAGATGTTAATTTGATGTTGAATGCCGTTGATTTTTACCATGAAGTTTCAAGTGTTGAAAACAGGTTAAAATCAGACAGCGATGACTTAGAAGCATTTATTATTGAAGTCACGCAATTGCTAGAAGATAAGGAAGACATTCCTAAATATATGTTTGAAAAGTTAGATAAGATAACATATGAAATGTATAATAGACTCGATATTAGGGATATTCCGCTTAATGCAATCTTTTTAGAGATTGCTGATGAGCTAGGTATTTTATAACTAGAAAATAACAGATAATAAAAAAGCGAAGCGCTCATTTTGAACGAATCGCTTTTTTTATGCATTGTATTTAAAGGTTAAATGGCGGGGTATGGCATTGCTTCTGGGTTACTTGGAAAATATGTCTCCATAAAGACTTGAATTCTAAGTAGTTCTAGTGGAGTTATTGATGTGTAATCAAATGCCGCGATAGCTGTAGCTTCTAAAATCATCGCAGTGACTTCTAGTTGAATAGTATTTATCATTAAATCAACCTGAAGTGAGGTCATATCCATCATGTCTAATAGTATAGCGTTCTTCAAGATGTCATTAGAGACAATGTTAGATGTAGCGGCCATTAATAATATCATTTCTGGGGTATAAGTATCAACTATAGCCATAATAAACAGAGCCATATAGGCATCTTCTCCAGCAATATTCCAGCTAGAGTCATAAAGCAGAGTTTCAAAATCAAGAGCATCCAAAGCTAAGACGAATTGTTTTTGAAGTGTGATAGTATTTGCTAAAACAATTGAAACAGGAGTAGCGATATCATCAAACAACAGTTCGAATTCTTCAAATGTCATGTCACCTTCAAGAGCTAATTCAATCATTAGCGGAATACGAATGAGGCCTAATAATTTTTCAATTGTAGCAGCGTCCATATTATCAAAGATAGTAGAGTTATAGGAGAGTGCCTGTGTTATGATGATTTCTAAATCAGCAATAAATACCTGATCAGGTTCACTTCCTGTAAATTCACTTAGGGCAATTATATCAATAAATATTTGACCTTGGGTTGATAAGAATTCTTGAACTACATCTAAACCTAGGTCATGAACAATATCAAGTCCCTCTCTAATAACATCATAATCAGCAACTACTTCATCAATTATGAATTCAAACATTTCAAAGTCATCAGGATGTAATTCTAACTCCATTGATTCTTTTAGTGAATTTGCAAGCATAGTAAACAGCGCTTCAAGTTGATCATCATTCAATAGAGTTTCAAGAACTAAGAACTTAGCAGCGTTATCAGATTTGAAATTTTGGAAGTATGTGCCAACATAAACTGTTAATTCAATAATTTTTTCATAATCATATGTGTCTGTTTCAACAATAAGTATACTTTCGGCTAATAATTGAATATCAGTTATTGTTGCTTGATCAATACCAGCAATAAACGTTAAAGCCAAATCTAGAGTAGCGTGGTTAACCTCTCCGTAAAAATCAGCATAAGCTAAATGTGCATCTAGGTCAGAGTCACTTAAAATACTTGATATAGTGAAAATTATTGTATATAGCTGCGCGAAATCTTGGGCAGAAGGCAGCGTAGCAAGAAGTATAGTAGTAATTTCATCTTTGATTATAAGATATTCAGCAGTTGTTAATTCTTTTCCGGCATTGGCATCATCTAAAAGTGAGATTAACGAAGACGGAAGGCTATCGTATACTGCGGATAAATAGTCAATTACTAATTCCATTGACTCAAGCATCATATCTTGCTGAGCAGTAAACAAAGCACTCAGTTCTTCAAGTTGAAGTTGTTCTTCAATTAATTCATCGATGTCAGATTGAAGCCAATAAACCAGCATATAGGAATAGTGAACTGATAGTAGGTTATCAAATTGGCCATAGGTTAGAATCGAATCTAGCAAAGCAGTATCACCTTGAGCTAGAGCTTGATTCAAAATATCATAAAACAATTGGATGTAGGGGTCGTTATCGTCTAAGTAAAAAGGATCATGATTTTCTGGATTATACTTAAGGTCACGAGCAATATCCTCTATAACCCAAATAACATGTTGTGTTATGCTATGTTCTCCTTTGAAGAATTCTTCAAGCAAGACAGCCTGTTCTGGGGTTGCGTGAACAAGAAGTAGAGCATAAACAGCATCTACAGTATTCGCTCTAGCGGCAGCTAAATCTGATTCAAGAACTATAAGGTGAGCCTGGCCATCAATTAATCTGTTGTCGATTTCAGTATCTCTGATTTCGATTGCGGTTAGAGCAAGGTTTAATAGCAAATATGCTAAATCGTCTGAATCAATTCCATAAACAGCAAAAGAATCAATTTCAATCATTAAGCCAGCGATTGTATTAGGTGAATTCATTTGATCAGAATAAGAGTGAAGTTGATTGAATAAAGCAATTGCTTCCTCTTCTGATAAACCTAGAGCAGCAACAGCTTCACTAAATGACAGTGCGAACTTCGCCTGCGCAAGGTAATCCTCGTATTCATCAGCATCAGCAAATTCACCGATCCCCATATCTGGAACAAAATCATCATCTAGAACCGTCAAAACAGCAGAATAGATTAAGGACGCATCGGCAGATAGAATCGAATAACTAACGGTAGATGAAGGAAGTGAAACAACAGCTCCCGATTTTGCTATAACATGAATTGTGAAACTACCAGGGAGTAAATCTAAAGTTGCAAGGTCAAATGTTGTTATGACAACACTAAACTCTTCATCATCAATAACAACTACATATTCAGTAGCATCAGTTACTTCATCCCAAGTAACAATCCCATCTTGAATCAAAACATTCATTGGTGTGTCTAGTTCAATTGTGACTTCGCCACAACTAACTAAGACTACAGAAATGAGTAATAACGTGAAAAAACGTAATAGAGTTTTCATTTTATCATCCCTTCTATTTTTAAAAACACTAGAAAAAAGCTTACCTTAAGTTACAAAAAACTTAAACTCTAAGCAACTTCCTCTTACATATGCATTATACACCCACAAAGCAATAATTTCAAACAAATAAAAAGTTAATAAGTTTTAGTGATAGTTGATGGGTTTATTTGGAGAACACCTAAAAT
>CAZDCS010000011.1:0-4268 GCA_964504015.1 uncultured Mariniplasma sp.
CTTTGTCCGAATTATAAAATCCAGCTGTTAAAAAGAAAAAATACGAAAACTCAAACAAAATCTCTCTTGAATTTGCCAAAAACGAAGCCGCGGTATTATTATTTGTCAGTTAACAGGTTCCCATTACTTAACAAGTTGCAATCTATATATTGCTAGTAAAGGCATTTTATAGTTAAACTGGAATCTAGTGAAATTATTGAGCTGTCATGGCAACCTTAACTCTGGAAAAATGCAACAATCAGTGAGCAAAGGGCAGGCATTAAGACAGTAACCGCCTTGTAGATAGCCCCCTAGGGGTGAAAAAAACAGCTCTATAAAGACATAGGAATGATAGTCTTTCTTTTAAATAGTAAGTTATCCGAATTTTTATACGTAAATTCCTATATCATTTTAGTTTAGATTAATTAAATCACATTAATGAAATCGAATACATTAATATGATTAAATTGCTCTGACTCATACTTTATCTCATCAAAAGTGACAAGATAACTATTACTTATACCTCTTATATAGTTAAATGGTTTTATTTCTCTTTCTCTAGTTTTAGGATCTATAATCGACTCGGAAACTTGTATATATGTTTTTTTGTTGTTTCTTATGGCTACAAAGTCTATTTCATAATCTCTACCTACTTTACCCACATAAACATCATAACCTTTTTTTATTAACTCCAAATAAATGAAATTTTCTAAAATTCTACCTGTGTTGGATTCAATATTAGGGATTAATTTTTGCCTAATTCCAAAATCTATCACATAATATTTTCCATTAGTTTTCAAAATCTCTTTTCCTCTAATATCATATCGTTGACACGGATATAGGAAATATGATTTAACCATTAAACTGATATAGTTGTCTACTGCTTCATATGATATTTTTGTTCCTTGTGAGTTTAATGTGGCAGTTATTTTATTTGTGGAGATCATCGAACCTATATGCTCTAAAATAAATCTTGCTACTTTTAAGAATAAGCTTTCATTTCTTATATGTCCACGTAAAATCATATCTCTTTGGAAAATGGCTTCAAACATATCTTGTTTCATAATATTCTTTAGGTTTTGATTAGGTTCCAATACTATGGCAGGGAAACTGCTATCTAAAAAAGCATTATAGTGGTTACTAAACTCTTCGCCCAATCCACGAAACTGAATAAACTCTTGATACATTAATGGAAAAACACTAATTGATATATAGCGACCTGCTAAATACGTTAAGTGTTCTCCTGTAAATACTCGTGCATTTGATCCAGTTACATAGATATCTAGGTTGAAAGATGCTTTTAATGAATTAATAATTCTTGCCCATTCTGGAATTTCTTGAACTTCATCTATAAATAGATAATGCTTTTTCTCTCCCAAAATATTATTGTTAATATAATTATGTAATGTCTGTTTATCCTTTAATTCATCAAATTCAATCATTTCGAAATTTATTTCAATGATTCTCTTCGGATTTATCTTGTTTTTCAGTAAGTATTGTTGCAACAACTTCAGCAAAGTGGATTTACCACTTCTTCTAACTCCCACAAGTAGTTTAACAAAATCTTTATCTATTGTTTGGATTAGTGTATTTAAATACATTGGACGATTTATCATTTTTGCCACCTCGTATATATTATACAAAAAACTTGCCTTAATTACAAGTTTTTCGTTTACAAAAGTATTTACTTGCATTGAAAGCGCCCTGCCTTTGTCTTACTCTACCCAAGTGGCTCCTGCTTCAACTCTCTATAAATGTTATACCATAATTCATTGAAAATTAATACGGAGTTCACTCGTTTGTTAATTGAGAAAATACAGTTGCCCATGCTCTCATTGGATTTTTCCAGTCCAAGCAAATCCTAGAATAAGTTATATAAAGACCTAAGAATCATCATAAATTAACGTTCTTCTAAATTCAAGAAAGTTGTAACTGATGTTGCTTGTTACTTTTCTAGACTTGGTTTTGACCTAAGAAAAACTCCTCTTTTTGTTCCATTAAAACCTTTTTCAATGGATCATATAGCCATATTATTGTGATAAAATTCGCAACTGCCATTATAACTTGAAAAGGAATATCAGCTATTAAATATGCCAAAAATGGCATATCTAAGACAAACACAGTACCCGGTATAAAGGCCATCCCATAAATAGAAGCAAACACGATCCCTAAAAATGCTAGTGCGATAGAAGACTGTACTTTCCTAAAAATGGTCGCTAGTGATAACGGGATAAAAAACCACCCAAAAAACATTGATAAGAAATGAATTGGTACCACTGGCCCCATTGGACTAAACAGATTAATAACCGTTACATGGATCAAAATAATGAGCGTTGTCCTTCTAAATCCGAATATCCTAGAATATAAAACAATTAACAGCGTTGAAAATTGGACATTCGGGATAAAAAACAAAGCTAACTGTTGCACGTATAAAACCGATGCTAAGGCAGCCAGAAGTGCTATTTCCTTTATTTGTTTAGTATTTTCCCTCATCGTTAACCTCCTGTGGAACTTCGTACAATAATTCTGATTTTTTCTCTATTAGAGAAATCCAGGTGACTAGGTCCATATGAAGTAATGCGGTACTCTTTCCCGTCAAAATACTCAAACGCTAGAAAAGTATTATTCCAATCAGTAATTATTTCAAAGTCATCAGCTTGTATCCCCAACACTACCTTAGCATCATCAAAAAGAGCAAAAGAAAAAGAACAAGTTGGATCTTGTTGATACAGTGCATTAGCACAAATTATAGCAAATTTGCGATCTAGTACGTCAAAGAAGGAATCTCCTTCTTTGACTATTAGATCATCATCAAACACTGTTATTCCTGTTTTATCAACTATTACCACTCTTACTTTATCTTCATCTTGCGCAACAAAACCAAAATCAGTTAAGTGAAAAAATAATAGCGTTGCTAAAACAATTAATAAAGTAAGACCTATTTTTAAAATAATAGTTTTGATAAAATCACCTACTTTAATTACGCACCATTAAAATCAAATAAATCAAATGGAGGAGTTCCCCAAGTATCACGATATAGCTTATATGCTACTAATGCCGAAAATGCTTGTGGTGTCGAGAAAAGCATATCTGCATCTGCATCGGTTAGTTTCCATCTAAAAGCGCCATAATTAGCTTCATATTTTAGTAGCGCCTCAATCAAATCATAACCATCTACTGTGAAATCTTCGCCTCTTGGATCGATTCCGTGACCAACTAGACCAATTATAACCATTGCTGTTGATGATGCATTAGCACTTCCCCAAGATTCAACTCCATCTGCTGTTAATGTTAATTTAATTTCTCTTTGAAGTTCTGTAATCATTGCTAAATAGGAAGCTTGTTCCGCTTCACCCAAACCATCTATATTACTATGTGGAGCTAAAGCTGTTAAAAGCATTCCAAAATAATCTGGTCCATTACCATCTTCTGAATTAAGAGTTGTCAACATTGCAATCAAGCTCTCTACTTGCAATAGGTCTCCTTGAGTAATTGTTAACCCTTGTAATAACGGAATAGCTCCCCAACCACTTGTAGTTGAAAACCCTTCTAACGCAGTTCTTGTCATTACTATATTAAGTGAGAACGCTGCTTCAAAAATAGCGGTTTTTAAAGATCCTCCAATTGTTGCTCTATCAAAGTTTCTAGTAGTTGCATTTGTGATAAATGTATCTAGTGAAGGCACATCATATCCATGCGTAATTAATTGGCTCATAGCCGCGAGGACATAATGATCTACTGTTGTATTATTTAGAAAAGTTGCTGCATGATTTTCAATAAACTCATTGATAAGTCTATCAACAGTAACATCTATTTCATCTAAGGATGTTGTTTCAACAAATGATATTCCCATCCCAGGAACAACTTCTACTAAATCAATACCAACATTTGAAAAAACACCATCAACGTACAAAGAAAACCAATAGTTAAATGTCACACCCGCTTCTGTTGGGAAAAATTCGTTAATTCCTTTGACAAATGTTCCCCATTGTGATGTTGAATAATGCAATTCAGTTTCTTCATCAGCAATAATAAGTTCCGCTACGTTTTTTTTCGTATCTTGCGAAAATTCAACTATATCAGCATACAAAATGTTTCCTTCTAGATCGACAACTTCAACTGTAAATGATAAGGTCGGTTTTGCAACAACTGTTACTGTTATTGTGACTGTTGTTTCAAGACCTTGCGAATCGGAAACTGAAACAACAACATCAAAAGTTCCTGTTTGTCCTAAGTTTTGGGGTGTATTTCCAAAAACTTCAATATCATCTGTTAAATCACCATCTTCT
>CAZDCS010000011.1:4298-16938 GCA_964504015.1 uncultured Mariniplasma sp.
ATATGTGGTTCCTACATAAACCTCAGGAGTTAAATCAACACCTGAAATTTCTGGTGCATGATTGACTGGTCTTTCAACAACCATTACTGTCATCGTAACTATTGTCTCCAATCCCTGGGAATCAGAAACTGAAATAGTAACTTCAAAAGTTCCTACTTGATCAACATTTTGAGCATCATTCCCTATAACTCGGATGATATTTGTTAAATCCCCATCTTCTAGATCATTAGCGGTTACACCGTCTAATGGGTTATATGTGGTTCCTACATAAACCTCTGGTGTTAAATCAACACCCAAAATTTCTGGTGCTTCATTGGCCTGTCCACAAGCAGACAACAAGAAGACAAATAAAACGATAAATAAAATCTTTTTCATGCTATTCCTCCTATAGAATATAAAAAATCCATGCCCCTGAGGTGGCATGGAAAATAGACCAAAAAAAGTCTATTGTCCTTCTCAACCCCAGAAGATGACTAATTTTGACTTTTCGGCAGGTCTCCCGACTTGGCTTCATCCTACTTTGCGCCTTCCCACTTTCGCAGTGGCTATTGCATTTCGTCAGCTTTACGGTTGCTGGGACAGTTCAAGAATTACACTTGATTCCCTTTTATGTTCTTTGAACACCGATTGGTCAATTAAGTTACTTTTATTATAAATGAATAGTTGTTTATTAGCAACTGTTTTAGATGAAAAAAATTTCTTTTATTTGCGCAAGCGCTTATAAACAGATTCTAATAACTCATCTCTTAAGTTTCTACCTGTTTTAATCATTTCATCTATTTGCATTTCAAACTGTTTGGCAGCTATTTTATCATTAAATCCTGATAAGTTTATCATCACATTCATGCATGCCCCTTCAAGTCCAGTTGCTAAAGATAGTGCAGCTACTCCAAGGTCTGATACAGCATTCTTGTTTCCATACTTTAGTACATAAGGCAAGTTATGTAGAGCGCTTATTGATAAGCTCGCTACTTTAAGTGGCACTAAAATAGCTTCTAGTGTTCCTTCTTGGATTTTTTCTATACGTAGTTCGATCTGTTCTTGGGTTTCTTTTGGCATTCTAAATGCTTTCATAATAAGATTAAAAGCGTCGGTATCTTTATCTACTAGGCCTATCAGTTCTTCTTTAACGCTCGCTAGAGCATCAATCACATCTTGAAATTCCAACTTTATCTTCTCATCTAAAGCTAAAAACTTCTTTTTCCCAATAGTGAGGTGCCCCATCATTTTAGCCAAAGACACTCCCATCGTTGATACATAAGCTGAAACAGACCCCCCACCTGGAGTTGGAGCTTTTGAGTCGATTTCATTAACAAACTCTTCTAAATTCAATTTAATAAGTTTCATTATTGTTAACCCCTTTCTATTTTGCCGTTATTCACGACTAACTTCCCTTTTATAAAGACATCTTTAACATGATTTACCCCAAAATGGTAGAGTATATACTCCCAATTTGGTGCATCAAGCAAAACCAAATCGGCATCTTTACCAATTTCTATTGTTCCTTTTTCAGCATCGATACCTAAATGGTATGCTGGATTAATTGTTACCGCATTAAGTATCTCTTCAGGCTTCATCTTCATTTTACTAGAAGCGAGGTGCATAATCAACTGAAAGTTCTCTGTTGGACAACTCCCCGGATTATAATCTCCTGATACAGCTACTGCAACATTAGCCTTGATCATCTTTCTTGCATTTGCATATGGTTTGTTTAAATAAAATGCCGTCCCTGGAAGCAAATTAGCAATTGTATCGCTACTTGCTAATTTGGCAATATCAGAATCAGAGATAGCTAACAAATGATCAACACTAGTCGCACCAAGTGCAACACCAAGACCGGCACCACCTAGTGGATCAATTTCATCGGCGTGCATTTTTATTTTGAAACCTAGTTGTTTTGCGGCATTAAGTATTTGTTTAGTCTCAGCAATCGAAAAGACTCCTGTTTCACAAAACACATCGACAAATTCTGCTAAATCACTTTCTCTAATCACCTTGAGGTCCTCAATAACTTGCCTTATATATTTCTGTTTATTCCCTTTAAACTCCAAGGGAACAGCATGCGCTCCCATATAGGTCATTGAAAGTTTAACTGGGTGATTTTCTGAAAGTTTTTTAGCTACTTTAAGTTGTTTGATTTCTGTTTCTAAGTTTAAGCCATATCCACTTTTAGCCTCAACTGTTGTTACACCATATGTCATCATCATAGTTAATGATTTTTTTGCTTTACTGTAGAGTTCATCAAAGGGGGCCTCTCTTGTTTTATTAACAGTCCCTAAAATGCCACCCCCTTGCGCAAGAATATCAAGGTAGGGGACTCCTGAGCGCAGTTGGGCATACTCATGTTCTCTTGTTCCTGCATGAACTAAATGTGTATGTGAATCAACAAATCCAGGAGTAACTATTTTTCCGCAAGCATCATAAATAACAGTTTTATTTTCAATATATTTATGATAATCATGTTTGCCAAAATCGATGATTTTGCCACCCTTAACCGCAACAAAAGCATTATCAATTTCTTTAATTAAGGATAAATGTTTCCCTCTAACTGGTGGCTTAAGATAGGGTGTGTAAAGTTTTGCTATATTAACAATAATTAGATCTGCTGTCATTACATCCCCCTAAATGTTTGATTCAATAATTTTATCTTTATCAAAGTCTCTAAACTCAAGATGTTTAATCGCTGCATTAGTCATTTTTTCAAGTGACATCTCTTTATCATAGTCAAGTTTTGCTACAGCGTAATAATACTTAAGTGAATTTAGTAAAGCTCCTTTTGGCACTAGTCCAACAATCTCAGCACCAGTCACTTTAACGTCATATCTTTTCGCTTCCATTTTAACTGTCTCATAGACACGGTAAATCGGATTTTTCTTATAATCTAGGATATTCATTGTTACTTGGACATGACCTCTTGCATCTAGAAAGACCGGTCCTGCTTGAACAAACTTAAATCCGCCTGTTGATTGTCTAATTGCTTTTGCTATCGCTTTAGCTATTTTAATATCTGTTGTTGCAAGATCTATATTATAGGCTACAAGTGGGATTCTCGCTCCAATAGCAACCACCCCAAAAGTTTTGTGTATTGTTGCTGGGCCAAAATCAGCAGTCCAGTTAGGATCTTCCATTTTTTCAGCCATACCTTCAAATTCACCTTTTCTAATCTTAGGCAAACTAACTCGTGATTTCTTTTGTGCAGCTTGTGCATAAAGAAAGACAGGGATATTATAGTTTTTTGCTACTTTTTCTGCTAGTTGCTTAGCATAAAGTGCGCATTCTTCAATTTCAATATTAGCAATTGGAATAAAAGGAATAACATCAACTGCTCCCATTCTTGAGTGCTCACCTTGATGTTTATTCATATCAATTGTTTGTTCTACTCTTTTAATGAATTTTAAGAGTGGTTCAATCATTGCCTTAGGATCGCCTAGTAGAGTTATAACACTCCGGTGATAATCTTTATCAGGTTCAACACTTACTAACTTAAATCCTTTTTGATTTTTTAGTGGTTCAGTCATAAATGCAATTTTTTCTAAGTCTCTCCCCTCAGAAATATTAGGAACACATTGTACGATTTGATTCATTTTATTTCTCCTTTTTAACTTTTTGTATTGCCTTAGCGATCACTTTTTTATCTGCTACAAAAGGAATTGTAACAGTTGAATTGTTATCGATTAAATTAAATTCTTGTGCTACTTTTATCGCGTTAGGGTTTCTTGCCCACGATCTTCTACTAACACCAGCCATCACATCATATAGCATCGCAGTCTTAAGAATCTCATCAACTCTAATAGAGCCATCTAAAACCATACCATATCCTCCATTGATAGCTTTACCAATACCAACACCACCCCCGTTATGAAGCGCAACTAAGCTCATCCCTCTTGCGGCATTGCCTAATGCCACATGAGTGGCCATCTCAGCCATAACATTAGAACCATCCTTAATATTGGCTGTTTCTCTAAATGGGCTATCTGTACCACCCGTATCATGGTGATCTCTACCTAACATAATTGGTCCTACTTCTTCATCTCTTACCATTTGATTAAACTTTAAAGCAATCTTCAAACGCCCATAAGCGTCTTGATACAGAATTCTTGCCTGTGTACCAACAACCATCTTGTTCTTTTTAGCACCTTTAATCCAGTTATAGTTATCTAGATCTTGAAAGCGACGTTTTGAATCAATCGCATCCATTGCTGCTTGATCAGTTAACTCTAGATCTTTTTTAGCTCCAGATAGGCAAACCCAACGAAATGGGCCATAGCCATAATCAAATAAAACTGGACCCATTATATCTTCAACATATGATGGATAAATAAATCCATCTAAATCATTTTTCTTATTTTTACAGACCTCAGTAACGCCTGAATCATAAACTGCTTTTAAAAAGCTATTGCCATAGTCAAAGAAATATGTCCCTTGATTAACTAATTGTCCTATAATATAATAGTGTGTTTTTAAACTAGCGTTCACTTGTTTAATAAATTCTTTTTTATTTGTGTTTAATAGTTGTGTTCTTTGTTCAAATGTTAAACCTTGTGGACAATAACCCCCTTCATATGCTGCATGACAACTAGTTTGATCGCTAAGAAGGTCAATCTTGATTTTATTTGTTGCTGCATATGTTAATAAATCAACAATATTGCCGTAATAAGCAATCGCCTTACTTTCATTTGTTTGCAGTGCTTGACCAGCACTCACGAACGCCTCTTTAGGACTTTTTGCAATTACACTAACCCAGCCTTGATCATATCTTGTTTTTATTCTCGAATAATCAACTTCAGCAATAATACCAACACCACCAGCAATCTCAACCGCTTTTCCTTGAGCTCCGCTCATACCACCAAGACCAGATGTAACAAAGAGCTTGCCAGCTAAATTTTTATTAGCCGGTATACCAAGTTTCATCCGTCCAGCGTTTAATAATGTCGAATAAGTTCCGTGAACAATTCCTTGAGGTCCAATATACATAAACCCCCCTGCTGTCATTTGCCCGTAATTTGCAACACCTAAAGCTGCTGCACGATGAAACCCTTCTTGGTTATTATAAAGACCTACCATTAACCCGTTAGTCAAGATAACTCTTGGGGCTTGTTTACTTGCAGCATATAAGCCTAAGGGATGACCTGACATAATAATTAGTGTTTGTTCATCATTCATAATTTCTAAATATCTTTTAGTGATTTGGTATTGCATCCAATTTTGAAAAACTTGTCCTGTCTCGCCATAAGTTACTAATTCATATGGATAAAGTGCCACATCAAAATCAAGATTATTATCAATCATAACTTGAAAAGCACGCCCTTCAATTGTTTTTCCTTTGTAGGTATCAATTGGATTTCCTTTAATTAAAGTTTTTGGGCGAAACCGATATCCATAAATACGCCCTTTATTAAATAGTTCTTCGGCAAACTCAACTGCCATTTGCTCATGCCATTTTTCAGGAACATAGCGAAGGGCATTGTTAATCGCTAGTTTGATTTCATCGTCGTTTAATAACAACTCTCGTTTTGGAGCCCTTCTAATTGAAGGATCAAACAAAAGCGGTTTTGGTATTTCATCAAATATTTGCGCTAAATCAATACTATTCAATTTCTACACTTCCTTCAAATAAAGCTTTATAGTATTTTTCATCCTTAATAATCGCTTCCATTTTATGCAGGTGGGGATACATTATTTCATCGGCCTCAATAAAAGGGATTTCTTGTCTAATATAATTATATGCTTTTTCCGTCTTTTCGCCTAGCTGTGCCTTTTTTCTAAAGTCAATAGCTTGTGCTGCTGTCATCATCTCGATCGCAATTACTCGCATTACATTATCTAATATTGTTTTTGCTTTTCTAACTGACATAGACCCCATTGAAACATGATCTTCTTGATTTGCTGATGAAGGTATCGAGTCTACTGAAGAGGGATGAGCCAAAACCTTATTCTCACTAACTAATGATGCTGCCGTATATTGAACAATCATAAACCCTGAGTTTAGACCAGAATTTTTAGCTAAAAATGGCGGCAACCCATTTGATAGGTTAACATTCACCATTCGCTCTGTTCTTCTTTCACTAATATTAGCTAACTCAGAGATAGCTATCGCTAAATAATCAAAAGCTATTGCCAGTGATTGGCCATGAAAATTACCAGCACTAATAGCTAGTTCATCATCAGCAAAAATTAGCGGGTTATCAGTAACGGCATTCATCTCAATTTCAACAATACCTAAAATATGGTCAAGAGCATCTTTAGTAGCCCCGTGCACTTGCGGCACGCAACGCAGACTATACGCGTCTTGAACTCTTTTACCATTTTTAACTGTTACATATTTACTACCCTTAAGAAACTCCCTTATTTCCTTAGCAACGCTAATTTGACCCTTTTGTCCTCTAATTTGCTGAACACGATCATCAAATGCATCTAGAACACCACCTAGAGCTTCCATCGTCATAGCTAAAGACAAGTTAGCAAACTTAAGTGTTTTCAGACTATCATATAAAATAAGAGCTCCCATTGCATTCATTGCTTGAGTCCCATTAATTAAACTCAAACCCTCTTTAGCATAGAGCTCTTCAATTGGCTTAATCCCTATTTTTTTAAAGGTAATATCAGTTGGTGTAATCTCACCATTATAATATACTTGACCTAGTCCGATCAACGGCAAACTCATATGTGATAATGGTGATAAATCACCACTAGCGCCTAAGCTTCCTTTTTCATAGACGACAGGAATAATATTTTTATTTAATAATTCAAGAAGTTTATTGATTACTACCCGCCTAATCCCGCTATACCCTTTTATCAAAGCATTAATTCTTAAAGTTAACATTCCTCTTACAACTTCAACAGCTAAAGGTTCGCCGTAACCGCAAGCATGACTCATTAACAAGTTTTGTTGTAGTTTGTTAACTTCTTTCTTACTAATAATCACATTAGCTAGTTGACCGAAACCAGTATTAATTCCATAAACAGGTTTACCTAACTTTACTATTTTTTTTACATACATGCTAGCTTTGTCAACAAGTTCAATATTCTCATCAGCTATTGAAACTTGCTCAAAATCACGAGCAATTCTTTTTAGAGATTCAAGTGTTAAAGACGTTCCGTCTAGTTTAATCATGAGCCACCTCTTTATCTATTTTACTTAGCTATTTTTAATTGAAATTTAATATATTTAATAACTTCTTTCTCGGTTTTTAGATCAATCACATGTTTAGCAATACTTTCAAAATCTGTTACCAAATGTTTTGCTATCATCTGTTTGATACTAGCTATCGAAGTACTGTTCATACTTAATTTACGTATTCCTAGGCCAATCAAAACAGCAGCAGCCATCACATCACCACCTAATTCTCCACAAACAGAAAGTGGTTTATCAGCTTTATTAAAAGCATCAATAACAATTTTCATTATTCTAAACATACTAGGTGAATAACTTTGATAATATTTAGAGACTAACGGGTTCAACCTGTCTACAGCTTGTAAGTATTGACATAAGTCATTAGTCCCAATACTAGCAAAATCCACCTCTTGAGCGACCTGGTCAGCAATTAGAGCAAGTGATGGTATTTCAATCATTACACCCATCTTATAATCTTTATTAAATTTAATCTGATTGTCAGTTAAGTCAGATTCAACTTCAGCAATAATTTCTTTAAGCAAGTAAATATCATCCATACTTCCAACCATTGGAAACATTAGCCATAGATCACCAAATATTGATGCACGAAGTGCAGCTTTAATTTGAGTTTTAAACAAGGCAATATTATCAAAACATAACCTAATTGCTC
Source organism: uncultured Mariniplasma sp. (assembly GCA_964504015.1). Classification (GTDB taxonomy): domain Bacteria; phylum Bacillota_I; class Bacilli_A; order Acholeplasmatales; family Acholeplasmataceae; genus Peloplasma. The sequence goes on from CAZDCS010000011.1 coordinate 12,083, forward strand.
TTTTTCCTAAAAAAGGATTGTCTTCTTTAGGAGTTGTTAAGTATTTTAATTCTTTATCTCCGCCGATATCCATCGTTCTTATAACGACAGGCCTGTCACTAAAAGTAGTTAACACTTTTTTATATTTTTTAAACTGTTTTTCTTCTGATGGCATTTCTTTGGTTCTCATAAATAAGAATTCTGTTCGAAATAAACCTACACCATCAACATAAGACTCAAAATCCAATTCTTCTTTGTTAGCTGAACCTATATTTAAAGCTATATCAATTTGAACACTATCTATGGTTACTGGTTTAACATCAATATATCTATTTATTATATCTTGTTTAACTTGATATTCTGCTTTAAGACTTTGATATTCATTAATCATAGCCTTATCTGGGTTTATATAAATAGTGTTGTTAACCGCATCAACAATTATATAATCGTTATGTTTCACTTCAGCAAAGATATTATTGACACCAAGAATTGTAGGAATCCCATAACTTTTAGCAATTATAGTGGTATGCGATGTCACTCCGCCAACTTGTGTAATAATTCCTTGAACTTTGTTGCGGTCAATTGTCGCTGCATCAGAGGGATATAGATCATGTGCGATAATAATCGCATTCTGTTCTAAAGATGACAAGTTTATTTCTTCAATCCCTTCTGAAATACGCAATAGGCGATCACGAACATCTTTAAGATCGGCAACTCTCTCTTTGATAATATCATCTTCAACTTTAGAAAGCTGTTCAATAAAATTATCATATACTTTTTTAATAGCTGATTGATATGAAAATAATTGTTTTAAAATAAGTCTGTTTATTTCACGAATAGCAATTACATCCCCGATGATTTGAATATGAGCTTCAAATATTTTTGCTTTATCATCATCTTTTGCTCGTATAAAATCAATGATTTTATGCACTTCCAAAATAGCTTTTTCTCTAGTGTTTTCATACTTGACTAAGTGTTGTTTAGCATCACACTCATTTATTAATTTTATTTCAACACTACAGATATATTGTTGATAAATATATGCAGGACCCATCCCAATGCCTTTTGAAACAGCATTGCCTTTTTGAATAATTTTCATCAACATCACCCCTTAACGATTAATTATCTTCCGCTACCAAAGCTGCTAAAGCAATTGAATAAAATTTGCTTTCTGGCGAGTCAGCGCGACTCGTTAGAACAATTGGTTTTCTAGCTCCTGCAATAATACTAGCGCTTTTAGCGTTTGCTAAAAACATCATACTCTTATAAAAGACGTTTCCTGATTCGATTTGCGGCATTAAAACAAAATCCACATCTCCTGCCATCGGATCACTTACACCTTTTTGAAGAGCGGCTTTTTTGCATATTGCATTATCTAGGGCAAAAGGCCCGCCAATCTTACAGCCCTTAATTCGGTCATTTTGATTTCTTAATATCAACTCTTGAGCATCAAGAGTTGCAGGCATTTTAGGGTTCACTTTCTCAATTGCAGCGATACAACCTACATTTGGGTTGTTAATCCCTAAAGCATGAGCGATTATGACACCATTTTCAATGATCTCTTGTTTGATTTCAACATCTGGATCAATATTCATCGCTCCATCGCTCATTAGTAGTAATTTATGGTAGTTAGCTATTTCCATAACACTAACGTGTGAAAGCCTGTTTGGTGTTCTTAACCCGAAATCTCGATTTAGAACTGCTCTTAGAATAACTGCAGTGTCAACAAGCCCTTTCATTAAAATATCAGCTTTACCTTGACTAACAAGTTTGACTGCTTTAATGCAAGCTTCATTTGCATCAACTGCATCAACGATCTCATAGTCAAATTCGTTGATACCCATTTTGTTTAATATTTCAATGATTTTAATTTTTTCGCCAACTAAAATTGGTTCCACTATCTTTGCTTGCTTAGCTTGATGAACTGCCTTGATTACATGTTCATCATTAGCAACAGCAACAACTAGTTTTTTTGGTTTTAACAACTCAGCTCTTCTAACGATATCGTGCATTGATTTAATCATCTTAAACGCCTTTATAAGTCTTAGCTTCTTCTTCACCCTTAAGTACTCTTAGAGCACCATAGGCTAAAGCCTCCATTTCATCTTCACCAGGATAAACCATTACTGGTGCAATAAAGTCAACTCTTTCTTTAATAAGATCAACTGTTAGTTGCCCATAAGCTAGTCCGCCTGTTAAAACAATAGCATCAACATCCCCTTTTAGAACTGTGCTACAACTACCAATTTCTTTAGCGATTTGATAGCACATAACTTCATAGATAAATTTAGCTTTTTTATCGCCCTCTTCAATCATCTTTTCAATAACTGCTCCATCGTTACTGCCAGTATAAGCAACTAGTCCGCCTTTACCATAGTTCATTTTTTTAACTTGTTTCAAAGTGTATTTACCAGAAAATACCATCTTGTAAAGTGGCCCCATTGGAACTGCTCCACTACGCTCAGGTGACATTGGCCCATCGCCATCAAGAGCATTATTAACATCAATTACACGCCCCTTGCGATGAGCCCCTACGCTAATACCTCCACCTAAATGGGCGATAATAAGATTTAGTTCATTATATTTTTTGCCTAGATCTTTGCTGACTTTAAGTGCTATAGCTTTATGATTTAGAGCGTGAAATAGACTATCTCTTTTTATTTCCGGCATTCCGGTAAAGCGAGCTATATCTTCCATTTCATCAACTGCTACAGGATCAACAATAAAACTAGGTAGGTTAAATCGATCAGCAATATCTTTAGCAATAACACAACCCAAATTAGAAGCATGCTCGCCGCGCGGTGCTATCTTTACAAAATCAATCATTTTTTTATTAATTGCATAAGTTCCACTTGGAATTGGATTAAGCATTCCTCCGCGACCAACAACAGCATCTAATGATGAAAGTTCTATTTTTGATTTCTTTAGTTCTAAAAGAATCGCTTTCATCCGGTAATCATATTGATCGATAATGTGCTCAAATCGGTCTATCTCATTGGCATCGTGTTTCACATTAACCTTAACAATCAGCTCTTTATTCTCATAAACTGCTAGTTTTGTTGATGTTGAGCCTGGATTAATCGCTAAAATTTTATACTTTGTCATATTAAACTCCTAGTTAAATGTTTTTTTATGCTTATATTATACCACGTTAGTACTCGATTTCACCTTAAGTGCTATCTAGTTTTTTTGTGTTTATCATTTTTTTCTATCTTCTCAAATCAAATAAAAGACGGATAGTAATCTATCCATCTTTATCTTGTTTAATCATAATCACCGCATCTCTAGGAATTACCCTCAATCGCTTCTAATCTAAGGTGTATCGGTGGATGTGAGTATTTTAACATAACAAATATTGGGTGTGGGTTAAGGTTTGCGTAATTTTCTGTTACTAATGTAATAAGAGCTGATTTCATATGTTTTTTGTCAACATATTTCGCTGAAAAAGCGTCAGCTGCATATTCAGCCTTGCGGCTTAAAAAGTTTAGAGGGATCGATATAATAAAATTAATTGGTGCTAAAAAAGCCGAGAAAATAATTAATCCAAACCCCAAGTGAATACCCTCTAAGCCAAAGGAGGTTGCGATTATAGGTGTTTGCATAACCCATCCTAAAACTAATGCATATAAACCAAAAGTAATTAGTCTTTGCACAATCATTTTCGGTGCGTCCTTATGCATTGCGTGTCCTAGCTCATGAGCTAGGACAGCTAGGATTTCATCATCGCTCATTTTTTCCATTAAAGTATCATATAAAACAACTTCTCTTGTCTTACCTAACCCACTGAAAAAGGCATTTAGTTTTGTTGACCTTTTTGAGGCATCCATCACTGAGATTGCATTTATCGAAAAACCAGCCTTTTTGGCAAGATCTTCGATTCTAGATTTTAAATCTCCTTCTTCTAGAGGCGTTAGCTTATTAAATATCTTAACAAATACTTTTGTATATAACACAAACATAATGATAACTACCAAAGACATCACGAGCCAAGCTAACAGCGCAAATAACCACATGTTATTTGCGAATTCTAGATAAATCAAATTAAATAACGCGGTTATCCCACCAAGTAAAACGACTGTTACAAAAAAGCCTTTAAAGATATCAAGAACAAATATTTTTTTTGTTTTCTTATTAAACCCATACTTTTCTTCAATGAAAAATGTCTCATAGTAATTAAAAGGTATTGAAATAACAATGTTAACCCCTAAATAGATACCTAAAAAGCTAAGTGTTTGCAATAAAGGATGACTAAATATAGTGCTTGTCAAGTCTTGCAAAAGACCGAAAACGCCAAAAACTAATAGAGCAATCATAAAAAATATAAAAAATGTTTTTTGAATTAAGCCAAAACGCATATTCTCCATTGTATAGCCTAACCATTTTTGGTATTTCTCTTTATCATAAATAGTTTCTACGTTTTTGGGAAGCGGCTTGTTGCGGTAATTATAGTTCTTTATTGATATAACCAAATCCAGAACAAACATTCCCAATATTAATCCAATAATTAATAATCCCATATAAACTCCTTTTTTATTTTTATAGTGGTTTAAACGTTGAAGTGAAATGCCTTAAAATTGGCGCTTCATAAGTGAAACCATACCCTTTAAGATCTTTTGCATTTTCATAGACATGAATTACTGCCTCTGCTACAACATCTAAGTGGTTATATGTATAACTACGTCTAGGAATTGTTAGACGCATCAACTCCATAATGTATTCATCATCTGGTGCTGAATCATCAATTTTCCCTCTTAATAAACTACCTATCTCAACTGCACGAATTCCAGCTTCAATATAGATAGCATTAGTTACTGCTAAAGCTGGAAAGTTTTCTGGTTTTATGTGAGGAGCAAATGCTTTACAATCAACAAAAACAG
>CAZDCS010000012.1:0-16479 GCA_964504015.1 uncultured Mariniplasma sp.
TGCATAACTTAAAAGCGCTATGTAATAAAAACGACATTGACATTGGCATTATCACAACTAATGCACAACCAGCACAAGCCATTAGTGACAAGCTTGTTGAAAACGGAATAACGGCTATTTGGAATTTTGCCCCAATTCACATTAAGACACCAGATTATGTCATTGTTCAAAATGAGAATATGGCTTCAAATCTTGCGGTATTATCTAGACATTTGAAAAAGAAAAAAGTAGAGAAATAATTATATCAAAGGAGGATTAATTATGAACAAAAGAAACAACAAAGAATTTTTAATGATTGACACTCTTGTCCAAAAAGCACAATTAGCTTTAACAGAGTACAAGACGTTTAATCAAGAACAAATCGATTATATTGTTGCAAAATGTAGTGTAGCAGCAATTAATTCACACGGTGAGCTAGCTTATGCAGCTAGAGAAGAAACACAACGTGGTGTTTTTGAAGATAAAGCAACTAAAAACTTATTTGCTTGTGAGTATGTTGTTAACAATATGCGCCACTTAAAAACAGTAGGAGTTATTTCTGATAATCCAGTTACAGGAATTACTGAAGTAGCAGATCCTGTTGGTGTTATCTGTGGGATCACACCAACGACAAACCCAACTTCAACAGTTATATTTAAAGCTTTAATTAGTATAAAAACGCGAAACCCAATTATTTTCGCTTTTCATCCTTCTGCTCAAAGATCTTCACAGATGGCAGCTCAAATCTTATTAGATGCAGCTGTAGCTGCTGGAGCTCCTAAAAACTGTATTTCTTGGATTGAAGAACCTTCCTTAGTAGCAACATCAGAGCTAATGAATCACGAAGGTGTAGCTACTATTTTAGCTACTGGGGGAAACTCAATGGTTAAAGCAGCTTATTCTTGTGGCAAGCCGGCATTAGGTGTTGGTGCAGGCAATGTCCCAGCCTATATTGAAAAGACAGCTGATATCAAACAAGCTGTTAATGATATTGTTATGAGTAAAGCATTTGACAATGGGATGGTTTGTTCATCAGAACAATGCGCGATTATTGATCAAGATATTTACAAACCGGTTATTGATGAGTTTAAGAAGTATGGTGTTTATTTCCTATCAAAAGAAGAGAAAAAAATGCTTGAACAATATGCCTTTGGTTGTGTTGCTAATGGTAAAGATAATGAGAGTGCCAGATTAAATAACGCAATAGTTGGCCAGCCGGCATCATGGATTGCAAAACAAGCTGGCTTTGAAGTTCCAAAGAAAACAGTTATCTTAGCAGCTTACTGTAACTCAGTTGGCCCACAAGAGCCGTTAACACGGGAAAAGCTATCACCAATCTTAGCAATTTTAAAAGCTAAAGATACTAATGATGGGATTAACAAATCCTATCAAATGGTTGAATTCTACGGGTTAGGTCACTCAGCAGCAATCCATACTAAAAACAAAGAACTTGTCGATAAATTCGCAGAAGGGGTGAAAGCTGCTCGGATTATTTGGAATAGTCCATCAACTTTTGGAGGTATTGGAAATGTCTATAATGCCTTTATCCCATCAATGACACTTGGTTGTGGTTCATATGGAAAGAACTCAGTTAGTGGGAATGTTGGTGCTATCAATTTGTTGAACATTAAAAAAATCGGAAAGAGAAAAAATAATATGCAATGGTTTAAAATCCCATCTAAAATCTATTTTGAAAGAAATTCAGTTGAGTATCTTCGTGATTTTAGAAAAATGGATAAAGTATTTATTGTTACCGATCGTGTGATGTATGACCTGGGTTATGTCAAGCGCGTAATCGATCAATTAAGACTTAGACGTGACGCTGTCCAAATCCAAATATTTGCTGATGTTGAACCAGACCCAGATATAACAACAGTTAAAAAAGGCCAAGAGTTAATGGAGTCATTTAAACCTGATACAATTATTGCTGTTGGTGGTGGTAGCGTGATGGACGCTGCTAAAGGAATGTGGTTGTTCTATGAACACCCAGAAGTCAAATTTAACGATATTAGACAAAAATTTATGGATATTCGCAAACGTGCGTTTAGATATCCAGAATTGGGCAGAAAAGCAAGTTTTATCTGCATTCCAACAACTAGTGGAACTGGTGCAGAAGTAACGCCGTTCGCTGTTATCTCTGATAAAGCGAACAATAAAAAATATCCTTTAGCAGATTATTCACTAACGCCAACAGTCGCGATTATTGATGCTGAATTTACCACCACAGTACCTGCTGATGTTACAGCAGATACTGGTATGGACGTTTTAACTCATGCAACTGAAGCTTATGTTTCAATACTAGCTAGTGATTTTACTGACGGGCTTGCCTTGCAGGCAATTAAAATGGTTTTTGAGTATTTACCAAGAGCTGTTAAAGACGGTAAAAATGATATTGAAGCTCGCGAAAAAATGCATAATGCCTCAACAATTGCCGGGATGGCATTCGCGAATGCTTTCTTAGGTGTAACACATTCGCTTGCTCATAAAATAGGCGCTCAGTTTGGGACTCCCCACGGGAAGGCAAATGCAATTTTATTACCGCATGTTATTAGATATAACGGAGAGATTCCGCAAAAAATATCAACTTGGCCTAAATATAAATACTATGTGGCCGATCAGAAATATCAAGATATTGCTAAGTTACTAGGGTTGCCAGCTAAAACACCAGAAGAAGGCGTCAAGAGTTTTGCTGATGCAGTTCACAACTTAGGAAAACAAATAGGTATTTCAATGAACTTTGCACAAGAAGGAATCAAAGAAGAAGATTTAGAAAAACACATGGACCGGGTTGTTATGCTAGCCTATGAAGATCAATGCTCACCAGCTAATCCAAGAGTCCCGATGCTAGATGATATGAAAGAGATTTTAAGGAATGCTTATAAAGGTAATTAGTAGTTATTATTGAAATCCTTCCTATTTAAATGGCTCAAATAATGATAAAATGAATTATTAGAGAAAATAAAGGAGATCGAAATGGAAAAGCGAAAATTACAAGAGATTAAAATAGGGGATAGCGCTTCAGTATCAAAGATAATAACTGAGGCGGATGTCCTTGCATATGCAAAAGTCACAGGTGATTTTAACCCCCAACATGTCGATAAAGAATTTGGCAAAGCATCGATGTTTAAACAAAGAATCGCACACGGAATGCTAGGAGTAGGTCTAATATCTCGCGTTCTAGGGACCGATTTGCCAGGAATAGGAAGTATCTATTTGGGCCAAGAAGTTAAATTTTTAGCACCAGTCTATTTTGAGGATGAAATCACAGCGATAGTAGAGGTGCTCTCAATTAGCGAAAAAAAAGTTATTAAGTTAAAAACGACTTGTCTAAATCAAAATAAAACAATCGTAATTGATGGAACTGCCTATATAAAATTACCAAACAAATAAAATCAGGAGAACCAATAATGGAATTTGGGTTTTTAAAAGAGCACTTATTACTAAAACAAATGCTCAAAGCATTTACGGAAAAAGAGGTTTTGCCTTTAGCAAAAGAAATCGATGATCAAGAAAGGTTTCCCACGGAAACAGTTATAAAAATGAAAGAAACAGGAATCCTAGGGATTCCTTTTCCGCTAAAATATGGTGGTGAAGGTGGAGATACCCTAGGATACATATTAGCTGTAGAAGAAATCTCTAAAGCATGCGCAACAACAGGTGTTATTCTATCTGCGCACACGTCACTTTGTGCCTCACCAATTTTTGAGTTTGGCACAGAAGAGCAAAAACAAAAATATCTTATCGACCTTGCTAGTGGGAATAAGTTAGGAGCATTTGCTTTAACGGAAGCAAATGCAGGAACTGATGCATCAAAACAAGAAACAGTTGCGGTTAAAAATGGAGATGACTACATTATCAACGGTTCTAAGCTTTTTATTACTAATGCGGGGCAGGCAGATATTTACATTGTTTTTGCAATGACTGATAAGTCACTAGGAACAAGAGGTGGTATTACCGCCTTTATTTTAGAAAAAAGCATGAAAGGCTTTAAAATCGGGCCTAAGGAAAAGAAATTAGGAATTAGAGGGTCTTCAACTTGCGAGTTAATTTTTGAAAATGTGATAGTTCCTCAAGAAAACATGCTAGGTAAAATCGGATTCGGTTTCAAAATAGCAATGAAAACACTTGACGGAGGACGAATTGGCATTGCTGCTCAAGCTGTAGGAATTGCTCAAGGAGCACTTAATGAAACAATTAAGTATGTTAAAGAACGTAAACAATTTTCTAGAACAATTGCTTCATTTCAAAACACGCAATTTGTAATTGCTGACCTAGCAACAAAGATAGAAGCGGCACGGTTACTGTTGTATAAAGCAGCTTACAACAAAGATAACAAAATTCCTTATTCCACTGAAGCAGCAATGGCGAAACTATTTGCTTCAGAAGTAGCTATGGAAGTTACCAACAAAGCAATCCAGCTTCATGGGGGTTATGGGTATAGTAGAGAATACCCAGTTGAAAGAATGATGCGAGATGCTAAAATCACAGAAATATATGAGGGAACATCAGAAGTACAAAAGATGGTTATCTCTCATTCTGTCTTAAAGGGGTTATGATGAAAATTATTGTATGTATAAAACAAGTACCAAATACAACAGAAGTAAAAATCGATCCAGTTACCGGAACGATGATCAGAAAAGGGGTCAAGTCAATTATAAACCCTGATGATTTAAGCGGACTTGAAGCAGCGTTAAGAATTAAGGAACAAAACAATGCTGAGGTTATTGCCTTATCAATGGGGCCCTTACAAGCCGATATAGCGCTTCGTGAAGCTATTGCTATGGGTGTTGATAGAGCTATATTATTAAATGATAGATTGTTTGCTGGTGCTGATACTTGGGTCACGAGTTTAACTTTGTCAAAGGTAATTGAAAAGATTGAACCGGATTTAATAATTACAGGCAGGCAAGCAATAGATGGTGATACAGCGCAAGTTGGACCACAAATAGCGGAACATTTAAAGATTGCTAGCGTGGCATATGTCAATGAAATAAAGGTTAAAGACGACTATTTTATTGTTAAAAGAATGTTTGAAGATGGGTATCAAAAAATTAAGGTAAAAACACCTTGTTTGTTAACGGTGTTAAAAGAAATTAATAAAACAAGATATATGCGAGTAGGAAAGATATACAAGGCTTTTGAAAAAGATTTAGTAGAGATTTGGAAAGCAGAGGATATTGGACTAAAAGCTGATGTTTTGGGGCTTAAAGGATCTCCGACTAAGGTGAAAAAATCATATACTAAAGGTGCGAAAAGCGCAGGTAAGATTATTGAGGTAGACGCAAAACAAGCAGCCAAAATAATCGTTGACAAACTAAAAGAAAGCTATATATTATGTTAGGGGAAAACTGTGGATAAAAATATATATACAGGAGTATTAGTCTATATCGAACAAAGAGAAACAGAAATCCAAAAAGTCTCGCTTGAATTACTAGGGATAGGCAAAACGCTCGCAAACGAACTAAATACACACTTATCAGCTGTTATTATTGGTTCACAAATAACAGCAATAGCAAAAGAACTTATTTATTATCAAGTTGATAATATCTATGCAGTTGATGATCCGATCTTGTCTTACTACGTTAATGAACCTTATACAAAAGCACTTTCAAAAGTGATTATTAAAACCAGTCCTGAAATTGTCTTAATCGGTGCTACAACACTTGGGCGTGATCTCGCACCAAGAGTTTCAGCACGAATTCATACCGGGCTGACAGCTGATTGCACTCGTTTAGAGATTGACGGCGAAACAAGTAACTTAATTATGACTAGGCCTGCTTTTAGCGGAAACTTGATGGCTGAAATCATTTGCCCTAATCACTACCCGCAAATGGCATCTGTTAGACCAGGGGTAATGATCCAACCAAAAAGAGATGAAACTCTAAAAGGTGAAGTTATTGAAGTTAACATTAGTTTTGATAAAAAGGATATGAATGTCGAAGTTCTAGAAACGGTTAAGGAACAAAAACAAAAGATTCACATCGAAGATGCTAATGTCTTAATCTCGGTTGGTCGAGGGATTGGTTCTAAAGATAAGATGAGGTCTGTTTATGAAATTGCTAATTTGTTAAAAGGTGAAGTTTCAGGAACAAGAGCGGTAATTGATAATGAGTGGCTTGATAAAGAACGGCAAGTAGGGCAAACAGGAAAAACAGTAAGGCCTGACCTTTATTTTGCATGCGGGATATCAGGGGCGATTCAGCATTTAAGTGGTATGGATGAATCGGGATTAATCATTGCGATAAATAAAAATCCCAAAGCGGCTATTTTTGATGTGGCAGATTTAGGGATAGTTGGAGATGTCTCTCAGATATTGCCTGAAGTTGTAAAAGAGCTAAATAATATGGATTGTCCAATAAAATAAAGAGATAATAAAATAAACTGGGTATCCAGTTTATTTTATTTATGTACTAAGTTGGATAGGGGGCAATTAATGGGACAGTTTTCTTATAGAGCGTGTTTCTATAAAAATAGGGATATGTTGAAACAATAAACATTGCATTTTCTTTTTCATAACTGAGTATAAGAAGGAGACATCTCAAAAACATTAAAAATCAAATAGGAGCTTAGGCTTTGAATGAAGAAATTGAAATATTAACTAATTATTGCAAAACAAATTTTGATCTAAGGAATGCAGTAGTGAGTGATCAATACTCATACACGCATCTATCGCTATGCATTATTGACACAATATATGGATTGAATGTAATTATAGGAGTGCTCAAAATGTTATAAGTAGATATTGTAGATATGCCAATATTGGAAAATATGACGGAGATAGAGAAAGTAAATTAGAACAACAATCCATTTCTAAATTCATTAGATTTTTTGAACAGCATGGCCCCAAACATTATGCAGAAGAAATATTTAAAAATAGAAGACCTACTTCATCAAGAAGTGGCATTTTAAGATCAGAAGCTGTATATTTGTTTGCCTGTATATTGAAAAAAAACAATGTTGAAACGTTCCATGATATCAAAAAGATATTTGGAAATGATACTATTGACAATGAACTTAAAGGGATTCCTGGAGTGGGGAATGCTGGAATAAACTATTTCCACATGTTGATAGGCGATAAGGATACAGTTAAGCCCGATGTGCATATAATGGGTTTAATCAAACTGGTATTAAACCGAGAAACAAGCTTTTGTGACACTGAAAAACTCATAAAAGAAACGGCATATAGGCTTTATAATGAGTATCCAAATATAGCTCCAAGAACTTTGGATCACATAATATGGAAATATATGAAAGATAAGACCTATCTAGTGAAATAAAAAGGTTTCACATTTGACATGTGAAGATATCAAAAAAACATTTCTACTAGCAGAGATTTACAGTACAATTGAACAAGATATTTTACACTATGGAATAAAAAGAAGGAAGCTCTATAAAAAGGACAAGTTAAGATGTTTTTTCAAAAATTATAAGGTATAAAGTGTAATTATATTGTGTAATGTGTGTAACAAATTAGATAGGCTACACTTAATCGAATAATTTTTTTATGGAGTATGTTAAACTAAACACAATAAAAAACAAGGAATTTACCAGGAGTAAAGAGAAGCAAAACAGGAGGTCTGAGATGGATTGTATTATGAAAGTTATTGACCTAGTAAAAAGTTATGGCGATATCCAAGCTGTTAAAAATATTTCATTTGAGGTGAAAAGAGGGAGTCTATTTGCTTTTTTAGGGCCGAATGGCGCCGGGAAATCAACGACGATCAATATTATGACAACGCTATTAAAATCTGATAGTGGACAGGTTTATCTAAATGATAAAACCGAAGAAGATTATTTTAGAAAGAAAATCGGCGTTGTTTTTCAAGGTAATGTCCTAGATAACTATTTAACTGTAAAAGAGAACTTGATTTATCGTGGGTCACTTTATTTGTCAAACCCACAAGCCGTAAAAAAAAGATATCAAGAATTAGTTGAACACCTTAATTTAAGTGATTTTGCTAATCAAAAATATAAAACACTATCAGGCGGACAAAAAAGAAGAGTTGAAATTGCTCGAGCGCTATTTTCAAATCCCGAGATTTTATTACTAGATGAACCAACAACAGGACTAGATCCTGAAACTAGACAAGTGGTCTGGAAAGTTATTGATGAACTAAAGAAAAAAGGAATGACAATCTTTTTAACGACTCATTATATGGAAGAAGCAGCAAACGCTGATCATGTTGTAATTATTAACAAAGGTGAAATAGTAGCCCAAGGAACTCCGGCTAGCTTAAAACAACTCTATAGCTATGATCGCTTAAAAATAGTCCCAAATAACAAAAACGATTTAGTTAATTGGCTAAATAAAAACAAAAGAGTGTATAAGAAAATAGCTGATCAATATATCGTCTCACTTAAGGACACTAAAGATGCATTATCTTTAATCGAAAGACTAAAAGAAAATATAAAACTATTTGAAGTTGTCAAAGGAACAATGGATGATGTGTTTATTAATGTGATTGGAGGAAATAATAATGTATGATTTTTCATCGTTAGTTAAAAGACATATTTTAATCTTTTTAAGAGATAAAACCGCAGTTTTTTTCTCTTTTTTAAGTGTGATAATCTTACTCGTGCTCTACTTTTTATTTATTGGGAGACAATTTGTTTCAGGTGAACAAATGGCCTTATTAGATGAAGATTTAAAGACATACTTAGTAACAAGTGTAATGATGGGTGGAGTTATAATCATTAACACTGTTTCCCTATCATTAGGGATGATGGGAAATTTCATCAACGATCTAGAACATAATCGTCTTGATGGGTTTTTAGTTACGCCAGTAAAAAGATATAAGATAATTTTGAGTTACTATCTATCTTCAATTATTGTTACAGCAACTCTAACACTTATAATGTGGTTTTTCACCATTTCCTATGTGGGTTTTATTAGTGGTTATTGGTATCCATTTGAAACAATAGTAACAGCATCACTTTTAATTATTTTCTTTACTTTTTTTTCATCAACGCTAATGATTTATTTAACAACGTTATTAAAATCAATCAATGCTTTTGGAACATTATCGGGTGTCCTAGGAACGTTTATTGGTTTTGTCACCGGAATCTATATCCCTTTAGCTGTTTTAGGGCAATCAATGGTATATGTCGCATCACTGATCCCCTTTACGCACATGACTATTCTTTTAAGAAGTGTTTTATTGTCTGAGCCCTACCAGATTATGGGGCAAAACATCCCGTCTGAACAAATGGAAGTAATCGAAAGCTTTTTTGGAACGCGTGAGATTGGTGTTTTAGGAATGGATGTCTCAATGTATGTCATTATGGCAGTATCGACATTAATTGGTGTTTTGTTGCTGTATCTTTCGTTTAGAAACATAACTAAAAAAATTAAAAAATAGATAAATATTGCATAATTACACATTCTTTACATAAGTATTACAACTCCTTGGTTTCGCAAGAGCATTATTTTTTATATACTACACATGTAGAATATAAAAAACAAGGAGATTGAAATGAAAAAAATTATTTTAATATTTATTGTTTCGCTAGTGTTAACGCTAGGGGCGTGCAGACAAGACGAAGAAGGATTTGACACAAGCAATAATATTACAGTATATACAAGAGATACAACTTCAGGAACACGTGCTGGTTTTATGGAAGGTATTGGATTTTATGACGCAGAAGAAGATGACAGTGTTTTAGTTGAAGGGTTCGTTATTAAAGACAATACAGGGATTATGACTTCAATGACTATTGATGAGTACGGAATTGGTTATATTTCAATGGCAAGTTTAAACGATACAATTAAAGGATTATACTTCAATGGAGTAGCTCCAACTACTGCTAACGTCTTAAATGATACATATGGACTAAAAAGACCGTTTATGTGGATGACTAGAGATGTTGGTGATTTCCCTAGCACTGAAGTTGAACAATTAGTTACTGCGTTTATCGCCTTTTTAGAAACTACAGATGCAAATGATATTATCTTAAACGAGGGTGCAGTTCCACTTGATGCAACTATGACATGGGATTCAATTAAAGATCAACATCCAATTACACAACAAGATAACTCAAATGTTATAGTTCGCTTTGGTGGGTCAGATTCGATTCAAAGAATAGCGCAATCGATAACACAAACATTTAGCGCACTTGCTGGTAACTTTGTAGCAGAACACGATCATACTGGCTCTAGTGACGCGTTTAAAAGAACACAAGATCCAGCAATTAAAGATACACCGGTTGGAAAAGATGTTGGATTCGCTTCAAGACATTTTAAGGATAGTGAACAAATAGATGTTGAACAGGAATCTATGGGACAACTAGCGTGGGACGCTATTGTAGTGATCGTTCACCTTAATAACCCATTAGAAAATGTTACAGCTTATGATTTAAAGAAAATCTTTGAAGGCACATATAGTGTGTGGTCTGATTTAATTACAGAATAAAAAAATAACAATTTCAAGTTAAAGGTCTAACTAGACCTTTTCTTGCTACATAGAAAGCAGATTATGGAGAAAATAAAGCGCACAAAAATTCAAAAAAATGCAATGATTGATAAAATCGTAAAAGCTATCTTGTTAAGCTTTGCGATTTTATCTTCGTCATTTGTTTTTATTATCGCCGGAGTGATTATCTATAAAGGTGTTACTCCATTTTTTAGCGATAACGCAGGGCTTGGGCCAGTTAATGTTATCAAGTTTTTAACAGGGGATACATGGCTGATCGGACAAGCATTTCATTCTAATCTTTACAGTATCGGATTTATTATTGTCTCAACGATGTTTATCGCTTTTTTATCATTGTTAATATCGTTTCCCGTAGGGGTTTTAACAGCTTTGTTTATCGCTAAAGTTGCACCAAAACAAATTGCTAATACGCTAAGAACAGTAATAGAGATGTTAGCCTCAATTCCTTCGATTATATTTGGTTTATTTGGCGCTGGGATTATTTTAAGATTAGTGCATGATTTCAGTGATTTTTTTGGATATCAATCTAAAGGTGGAAGTTCGATAATCGCAGCCGTATTAGTCTTAGCCATTATGACAATTCCAACTATTGCGACAATATCTGAAGTATCGATAAGGTCAGTGGATAAAGCTTTAGAGCACGGTTCACTAGCGCTAGGCGCTAGTGTTACGCAAACTAACTTTAGAGTTGTTCTAGGTGCTGCTAAATCAGGGATATTTGCCTCAGCTATTTTAGGGATAGGAAGAACTTTAGGTGAAGCGACCGCTGTCTCGCTTGTTGCTGGTGGTAGAAGGTCAGGGTTCTCTTTTGATTTGCTAGATACAACAAGTACTTTAACAACAACAATGCTTGAAGGCTTAAAGGAAACAACGGGATTAGATTATGATATTAGATTTTCAGTGGGGATTGTTTTAATGATTGTTATTTTATTGACAAATCTAATCTTAAACACTATCAAACGGAAAGTAGGTGGTGTTGATGTTAAATAAAATGAAGCTGAAAGATTTATTTTTACAAGGAGTTACATATCTTGCTTCATTTTTCAGTTTATTTGTCTTACTAGCTATTATTGGGTTTGTTCTTATCAACGGTGTTAAGTTGCTAAACTTCGATCTAATAACGGAAAATTTTAAATCTGTGAGCCATATCACGGAAATCGATGATAACAGAGGACCGGGATTCTATCAGACACAACAAGATTTTGAGCAAGGAGTTTACTATTCAACTAAATGGGGGATTGCTTTAACAGATAAAACTGACCTTCAAGGAAAAACAATTATTGTTGTTGATTACATCCACCCTGATTCAGTCTTTTTAGAACTTATTGATAAATCAGATGCACAAAGAAGGTTATCATTAAAAGGTGACTATAAAATAATTAGAATCGCTTTTCAAGATGCACCATCAGCATTATCAATTCAAGGCGCACAAAATATGATTATTAGTCTTGATCAAAATGACAGTTTTAGAGTATTAGAGTTTGCAACCAAAGGTGGAGGGATTAGAGGCTCAATTTTTACAACCTTATATCTAATCGTTTTAACTCTAGCTTTTGCTCTTCCTATTGGAATAGGTTCGGCAATATACTTAAACGAATACGCACCAAAAAACAAGATAGTAGATTTAATTAGAACTTTTATTGAAACACTAACGGGTGTGCCATCAATTATTTACGGATTAATGGGGTTAGCAATTTTTGTTCCTTTAACAATGAGGTTAACAAGTGCAACCGGTGGAAATCTAATCGCAGGATCAATGACATTAGCAGTAATCTTGCTGCCAATAATTATTAGAACGACAGAAGAGAGTTTAAAGGTAGTTCCTGATGATTATCGCTTCGCCTCTTTAGCACTTGGAGCGAGTAAGACACAGACAACATTTAAGGTGGTTCTTCCAAGTGCTCTTTCTGGTATCATAACAGCTACGCTCTTAGCTATTGGCCGGATAATTGGGGAAAGTGCTGCACTCGTGTTCGCGATTGGTACAGCAATCAAAGATGAGGCTATCTTAACTGAAAGATCAACATCACTAGCCGTTCATATCTGGTCATTGATGACTGATGAGCCAGCCAACATTGAACTAGCTACAACAATTGCAATAATAATTTTAATTATTGTCTTAAGTCTAAATCTTTTGATTAAACTAATATCAGGAAAAATGATTAGAAAGTATGAGGTATAACCATGATAACAACCAAAAAGAAAATAGTATTTAGCATTGAAAATCTAAATTTATTTTATGGTAGCGCGCAAGCGCTCAAAAGTATTAACCTTTCAATCTATGAAAAGGAAGTTACAGCTCTAATTGGGCCAAGTGGGTGCGGGAAATCAACATTTTTAAGAACGTTAAACAGAATGAATGATTTAATCTCTATTTGCAAAATAGATGGTGTCATCAATTATAACGATGAAAATATCTATAGAAATGGGATGGATGTTATCGGATTAAGAAAAAGAGTGGGAATGGTTTTTCAAAAACCGAATCCCTTTCCAATGAGTATTTTTGATAATATTACATACGGTCCTAAGTGCCAAGGAGTAAAAGATAAAAAAAAACTTTCGGAAATTGTTGAACAATCACTTAAGCAAGCAGCGCTTTGGGAAGAGGTAAAAGATCGGTTAAAAGAATCAGCATTAACCCTATCAGGAGGGCAACAACAACGTTTGTGCATCGCTCGAACAATCGCGATGAAGCCCGAAGTTATTTTAATGGATGAGCCAACTTCGGCACTAGATCCAGTTGCTACTGCAAAAATTGAGGATTTAGTGGTAAAATTAAAAGAGAACTATACAATTATCATTGTGACTCACAATATGCAACAAGCAGCTAGAATCTCTGATAAGACGGCATTCTTCCTTTTAGGTGAAGTTGTTGAGTACGGAGATACTTCATTTGTGTTTTCAACACCTAAGGAAAAGAAAACAGAAGAGTATATTACCGGAAGATTTGGATAAGATTAAATTGGAGGAACAATATGACATTAAGACAATCTTTGCTTCAATCAATTGAAGCATTAAAAAAAGATGTTACTGATATGGCTGACTTAGCGTTATCAAATCTAAAAGAAGGGCTATTGGCTTTTCAAGAGGGCAATCAAGAACTAGCACTTGAAGTTATGCACAAGGATGATGAAGTGGACCGCTTCGAAGAAGAAATCGCTAAACAAGCACTTAAGATAATCTGGAAAGAACAACCTGTAGCAAGTGACCTGAGATTAGTTACTGGTATTTTAAAGCTAATAACAGATCTTGAGCGGATCGGTGATCATGCTAGTGATATAGCTGAGATGACACTTCATCTAGAAAAAACAAGAAATAAAAGAATCTTACCAATTACTTCAAAAATGGCAGAGGCCGTTGAAGAGATGGTTTTATTAAGTATTAAAGCTCTTGTAAAAGTCGATGAAAAAATTGCGCAACAAGTTATTGATAAAGATGATGCAATTGATGTCTTGTTTAAACAACTCATCTTAAAGATGACTAATGAACTTAAAGCAGATAAAGTTGAACCAAATGAAGCAATATACGTGTTAATGGTAGCTAAGTATTTCGAAAGAGTTGGCGATCACGCGGTAAATATTTCTGAATGGATTATTTTTATGGTGACAGGGTCACATAAAAACACATTGCTATTTTAAGGAGCATTTATGAAAACGATTTATTATGTCGAAGATGATCAGGCGATAAGTTATATTATTGAAAAAACAATTACTCATGCCGGACTAATCGGAGTGGGCTTTAGTAATGCAGAAGATTTTCTAGCTAAGTTTAAACAAGCAAAACCAGATATGGTTTTACTTGATATTATGTTGCCTGATATTTCTGGATTAGATATTTTAAAGTTGATAAGAAAACTAGATAAAGAGATTCCTATTATGATAATTTCGGCTTTGCAAAGCGAAATTGACAAGGTTATTGCTCTTGATCTAGGGGCTGATGATTACATGACGAAACCCTTTGGAGTGCTCGAGTTAACTTCAAGAATACAAGCTAGATTAAGAATGAAAACCGGCAAAAAATTATTCGTACTAAGAGATATTTCATTAGATGTGAAAAAGCATATTTTTTTGATTAAGGATAAAGCGGTCTATTTAACAAACAAAGAGTTTTCAATTATGAAATTGCTTTTAAAAATGCAAGGCGATGTTGTTTCGAAAGATGCTATTTTTAGTGATGTTTGGCAAACTGACTTTATCGGAGAGACCAGGACGCTAGATATGCATGTTAAAGTGCTTCGTGAAAAGTTAGCAAAAAACAATGCGAGTGTTAAAATTAAAACGATTCGCGGAATAGGATATCAAATGGAATGAAAAAGACACTTATAAAAAAAAAAGTTAGTTTACTTCTTGGCGCATTTATGTTGTCTTTTCTCATTGTTTTTTTTGTTAACTACAATTACGAGAAAAAAACCGAAACCATTTTTATGACATATATTATCGAAGAGGTGGAAGTTGCATATAATAACTTTGCAGGTGACCCGCAAAGTTTTATTGCTGCAAATATCAATGATAATAATAGAAGAATTACTATCTTAGATAGCGACGGTTTTGTTTTAGCAGACACTCATAACTATATTGTTGGTAGAGACTTAAGTAAAAATCCAGAAATACTTAATATTGGTGTCGTTTATACAACTAACTCACAAAATAGAAATGCTAATCTTTTAATAATTGCCAAACAGACAACTGGTAACAACTATTTAATTGTGGCAGTAGAAAGTGATGTGCAACCTGTTTCTTATTACTGGGTTATTTGGATTTTGGCTGTTAGTGCTTTACTAACGATTTATTATCTAAAACTTGTTAAACTAAATGAAAGAAACATCGCTTCGTGGAAACAGATTAAAGATAATCTGCAATTATTTAATAAAGGGGAGTGCCAAGAACTACCTTTAAATAGTGATGCCGATGAGATCAATGAAGTTATCCGTGAAATAAACGAGATAAAGACACTAGGGCGCGTTAGTGCCCAAAGGGCATATCAAGTAAGACTAGATGAAATACTTAACCAAATCAAACAAGGCGTTATGCTATATGATCAAAATGAAAGGCTGATCTATTATAATAGTGATGCCAAAAAAATGTTTTCGATTACTGATGATGCACTAAAAAAATCAAGTAATTATCTAATCAGAAACAATGAAATTAAAACAGCAATCAAAGTAGCGATTGAAAATAAAGAATTAGCTACTTTCGATTTTGAACAAAGTAGTAAAATAATAGAAGCAAAAGTTTTTTCTATCTCAGCGACAGATGATGATCAATCACAAACAACGGTCTTAGCTCTATTTAAAGATGTTAGTCAACAGCGAGCTATGGAGCAGATGAAAAGAGATTTCTTCGCACATGCATCTCACGAACTAAAATCACCTTTAACAGCGATTAAAGGCTACGCTGAGTTGATTGCACTCGGAGTGGTAAAAGGGCCTGAGATTGAAAAATCAGCAATACAAATCGCCAAACAGACCGATACGATGAGCTCTCTTGTTGAAAACATGCTAATGCTATCAAAAATTGAGAATCTTAAAGAAAAATCTTATAATGAACTAGATTTAGAAACTATCTTAATAAAAGTTATCGAACAGTTAATGCCAAGAGCAAAAAGGAAATCGATCAAACTTAATATCGAATCTACCTCAGTAAAGATGAAAGGTGATGAATTTGATTTAGCGAAAATGTTTAAAAACTTAATTGAAAATGCGATCAACTATAGCGAAGAAAACAAAGAAGTGTTTATTGAGTTGATCAAACAAGGTAAAGAAGTAGTGTTTATTGTAAAAGATCAAGGAATCGGAATTAGCAAAGAACACCAACATCGTGTTTTTGAACGTTTTTACCGAGTTGACAAAGGAAGACTTGATGGAGGGACAGGGTTGGGCTTAGCAATTGTTAAGCATATTGTTCTAAACTATAAAGGGGTTATTGATCTAAGGTCTAGTTTAGTTAAAGGGACAGAAATAACTATTAGAATACCGCAAGATATTAGACAATAAAAAAAGGATGCATTAAGCATCCATAGTTTATATTTGGCAGGGATAACAGGATTTGAACCCGTACTAACGGTTTTGGAG
>CAZDCS010000013.1:0-16202 GCA_964504015.1 uncultured Mariniplasma sp.
ATTATCAGAAATTGAAATTGAAAATATAACTAATATTATTGAAGGTATTCGCTACCAAGTAAATGAACAGGAAATAGAACAGATGCTAATCTGCTAGGAGGAATTATGAGTATCGCTAAAGTCAAACTAATAGATATAAATGCTAATGTGAGTAACTTAGATAATATTCTAATGCGCTTCATTGAAATAAAAAACTTTCATCCTGTTTTAGCTAGCGAAATAGTTGAAAAGGTGCACGGCCTAACTGCGTTTGTTGCTGAAAACCCGTGTCAAACCCTACTAACTGATTTAACCGACCTAGAAACTAAATACGAGCTTAACCTGCCGGTCATTGAGCAGCATGATATTGACTATAATTTCAATGAAATGTATGACTACATGTCAAATGTTAGAGGTAAATTAGAAGTTGAAATGACACATATTAAAGATCTTGAAGAACATATTGCAAAATATAGAGATGCGCTTATTCAAGTTGAGCACATTCAAGAACTAGATATACCACTAGATGATTTATTTGCGTGTGACCATCTAAAAATCAGGTTTGGACGTATGCCAAATGACAGTGTGGAAAAATTGTGGTTTTTTCAAAGTAAACCCTATGTGTTTAAGTCGTTTAGTCACGATCAGTATAATAGCTGGTGTATGTATTTTACAACTAACGAATATAAAAAAGAAGTTGATAATATTTTTTCAGCTCTATTTTTTGAAAGAGTCTTTATCCCTGACTTTGTTCACGGAAAACCTAAAGACGCTGTTGAAGCATTAAGAAAAGAGATTGAAAATGCTGAAGCAATGATCAATTCTTACAAGTCGTGCATCTATGATATAACATGTGGGTTAAACAATCCTTTAGCCGTTATCAAAGGGGAACTACAGTTTCTAACGCGCTTATTTGAAGCGAAAAAGTATGTGGTTGGTCTTGGAGATAGGTTTAGCATTTCTGGTTTTGTTGAAGAAAACGACGTAAAAAATATTAAAAAAGCCTTTTCGGGAGTTTCTGATATCGAAATCAGTGTTAATGATGCCTATAGTGATAAACGAATTAAACCACCAACCAAATTAAAAAATGGATGGTTTAGTAGGCCGTTTTCCATGTTTGTTGAAATGTATGGGTTACCTGATTATAATGAAATTGATCCGACTCCATTTGTCGCATTTACTTATGCATTATTGTTTGGGATGATGTTTGGCGATCTAGGTCAGGGTTTAGTTTTGATTCTTGTCGGATTTTTGCTCTATAAGTTTAAGAAGATGAGATTAGGGGCTATCGGGATTAGAGTTGGAATATCGTCGGCGTTATTTGGATTGTTATATGGTTCGTTTTTTGGTAATGAAGAGATACTAAATCCGTTTTTTACGCAAATACTAGGTTTATCACATAAACCAGTCCACATTATGGATCCTAATTTCACACAAACGCTATTGATTATATCAGTGGCCATGGGCTCACTATTTATTGTAATATCAATGTTTTTGAATATGTATATTTTGTTAAAGAAAAAAGAACATGTTGAGATTTTCACATCACACAACGGCGTTCCAGGTTTAATCTTATATGGATTTGTTGTGACAGCTGCAGTAATGCAGCTAGGCTATGGTGTTAATCTGTTTTCTGGATTATACATAATTGGATTTGTGGCTCTACCGCTTTTAACAATCTTTTTAAAGGAACCAATTCATCGAGCATTTAAGCATGAAAAGCTCTTTTCTAATGGATTTGGTGGGTTCTTTGTCGAGGGGTTCTTTGAACTCTTTGAAATTATTTTATCATATGTGACTAATACAATGTCATTTTTGCGTGTCGGTGGCTTTGTGTTAGCTCATGCTGGAATGATGCTTGTTGTAATGAGTTTGATGGAGATGATGGGTGATTCGGGTTGGATTGTCCTTATTTTAGGGAATCTGTTTGTTATGGGGCTTGAGGGTTTGATTGTGGGTATTCAAGTTTTAAGACTTGAGTTTTATGAGATGTTTTCACGCTACTATAAAGGAAACGGCGTTGCATTTGATGCAGTTAATAATTAGATAATAATATTATAGGAGGTTTTTATATGTTGAGTTTTATTGAAATTGTTTTACCAATGGTGCTAATTGTTTTAGTTTCGCTACCTTTAATCAAGGTGTTTAAAGGTGAAGTGAGTGTTAGTTCTGCTAAATCTAGACTAGCGATCCATATTACTGGTTTTTTCACAATTATTGTTGGCGTGTTTGTTGTTCAACTATTTATTAGACCAACGGTTTTTGCCGCACCAGCAGATGAGACAACACTGGATTTAATGACAGGCTCAATGGCTCAAGGACTTGGTTTTTTGAGTGCTGCAATCGCGACAGGCCTAGGTTCGATTGGCGCTGGTATCGCTGTTGCTGCTGCTGCACCTGCTGCAATAGGCGCTTTTTCAGAGAATGAAAAGAACTTTGGTAAATCACTTATTTTTGTAGCACTTGGTGAGGGTGTTGCGATTTACGGGCTACTTATTTCAATTTTAATTATTAATAGGCTTTAAGAAAGAAGGAGTTTTATGAAGCTCTTCTTAATTAGTGATAATGTTGATACACAAGTTGGTATGAGACTTGTTGGGATTGATGGTGTTGTTGTTCACCAAAAAAATGAATATTTGAAAGAATTAGAAATAGCATTGGCAGATAACTCTATTGCCATTATTTTAGTGACGACAAAATTAGTGGAGCTAGCTCCACTAGTCATCTCTGAATTAAAATTGACACATACAAAAAAACTAATTGTAGAAATTCCTGACCGTCATGGGTTAGCTCAAATAGGAGAAGCAATTGACCGATATGTCAGCGAAGCTATCGGCGTTAAATTATGAGGTAAATGATATGGCATATTATAATGAGGATCAGCTTTACCGTTACTTTGATAAAGCGATTTCAAATGAATCGAAAAAGCGAATTAAAGATCTCGAAACAGAAATCGACTATTCGTATGCAAAACAGATGAAAAAAATTAAAGAAAACTTAAAAATAAAAAAGGACCTTGAGCTAAACCAAGCTTTAAGAACTTTGAAACTTGAATATCATGATAAAATCAATAAAATTGGTGTTGGCTACGATGCTAAATTGATCAAAGAGCGAGAGAAGATGACAAGTCTTATTTTTAAGGAAGTCATTAAGGAACTCAAGGCATTTGTTAAATCCAAAGAATATCAAACAAAGATGAAAGAAAAGCTCGTTGAACTAAACAAATATTTGGGTAAAAACGAAGTTATTATCCAAATAGCAAATCATGACACTAATCTAAGTCAAATTATAAAAGAATCACTTAAAGTAGCTTATAAAATAGAGAAAACTGAAACAATCAATTTTGGTGGTTTTATCGCTTGTGTTAAGAAAAAGAAAATTGAAATAGATGAAACTATTGACTCAAAACTCGCAGAAAACAAACAATGGTTTTTTAAAAACGCAAAACTATTCATTAAAAGATAGGAGTAACAACAAATGAAAAACACAATTTATTCGGTTAATGGACCGGTTGTTACCGTTAAGAATGCAACTGATTTTTCGATGCTTGAAATGGTCTATGTCGGGGATGCTAAACTGTTAGGTGAAGTAATCCTGATTTGTCGAGCTGTTACAACGATTCAAGTTTACGAATCAACTTCGGGACTAAAAGTCGGAGAACCAGTGATTTCAACAAGAAATCCTGTTTCTGCTATGCTTGGCCCGGGATTGTTGCGTAATATTTTTGATGGAATTGGGAGACCTTTGAAAACAATTGCTGAAAAAGGGTTTTATATTCCGACAGGAAGTGACATTGAATCTTTAGATAAAAAACAAAAGTGGAAAGTAAACATTACCGTAAAAATCGGGGATCACCTATCTTTTGGAAACATTTATGCAACAACACAAGAAACAAAATCAATTGAGCACCGACTTATGGTCCCTAAGGATAAACAAGGGGAAGTTATCTGGGCTGCTGAAAATGGAATTTACACAATATTTGATGTTGTCGTGAAAATAAAAGATGATCAAGGTAGTATTTATGACCTAACGTTGGTTCAAAAATGGCCAATTAGAACACCTCGCCCTGTCAAAAACAGACTACCTATTTCAATTCCTTTAATTAGTGGGCAACGGGTTATTGATACACTATTCCCGATAGCTAAAGGAGGATCTGCCGCTGTTCCTGGTGGTTTTGGTACTGGAAAAACAATGATGCAACATCAATTTGCTAAGTGGTGTGATGCTGATTTGATTATCTATATCGGATGCGGGGAGCGCGGAAATGAGATGACTCAAGTGCTTGAGGAATTTGGTAATCTAATTGATCCTCGAACAAATAAACCATTAATGGAAAGAACAGTATTAATTGCTAATACCTCAAATATGCCTGTTGCTGCTAGAGAAGCTAGTATTTATACAGGTGTTACTATAGCTGAGTATTACCGGGATATGGGATATCATGTAGCCGTTATGGCGGATTCAACCTCCAGATGGGCTGAGGCTCTTCGTGAAATAAGCGGACGCTTAGAAGAGATGCCAGCAGAAGAAGGGTTTCCAGCATACCTATCAAGTCGAATTGCTCAATTTTATGAGCGAGCAGGATATATGAAAACATATAGCAAAAATGAAGGGTCAGTGAGCATTATTGGTGCGATTTCCCCTCAAGGGGCTGATTTTTCAGAGCCTGTCACACAAAATACAAAACGTTTTGTGCGAAGCTTTTGGGCCCTTGATAAACAACTTGCCTATGCTAGGCATTACGCTGCAATCAACTGGAATATAAGCTATTCAGATTATATAGTTGATTTAGAAAAATGGTATGAAGAAAACATTGGTGCTAAATTCTTAGTAAACCGTCAAGAGATTATGTCGATTCTAACTGAGGAAAACAAGTTGCTAGAAATCGCTAAGCTAATCGGTAGTGACGTTTTACCAGACAATCAAAAACTAATTATTGAGATAGGGAAAGTGATTAGACTAGGTTTTTTACAACAAAATGCCTTTCATAAAGAAGATACATATGTTCCGTTAAATAAACAGATGAAAATGATGGATGTAATACTTTATCTCTATCATGAAGCTAAAAAATTTATTAAACAAGATAATTCATTAAATATGCTGTTAGAGACAAGTGTTTTTGAAAAAGTGATTAAAATGAAGTATGATGTTGCTAACAACGAATTAGAAAAGTTTGATGATTACCTAAAAACAATTGATCGCATTATAAAAAGAATAAGTTAAAGGAGTTAGCTAATGAATCTTCAATATATTGGATTAGAAGGGATTGATGGTTCCTTAATATTCTTAGATGGCGTAACAGGTGTTGGATTTGAAGAAATGGTTGAGATAAGGTTAGAAACTGGTGAGATTCGCTATGGTCGTATTGTTCAAATAAGCGGACAAAGAGTTGCTGTGCAAGTTTTTGAAGGTACGCAGGATCTCTCTTTAGTAAATACTAAAACCAAGTTTACAGGCCGCCCCGTGGAAATGGCTTTATCAAAAGAAATACTGGGTAGAACTTTTAGCGGTTCTGGTCATCCTATTGATGGATTAGGAGAGATTTTCAGTGATGAAAAAAGCAACATTAACGGGATGCCATTAAACCCTGTTTCAAGAGTTTACCCCAAAAATTTCATCCAAACTGGAATTAGTTCTATTGATGCACTAACGACTTTAATTAGAGGTCAAAAACTTCCGATTTTTTCAGGAGCAGGATTGCCGCATAATGAATTAGCTGTTCAAATTGTTAAACAAGCGAAGATAGCTGATGAAAACAAAAGCAATTTTTGTATTGTTTTTGCCGCAATGGGCGTCAAAAACGATGTAGCTGCTTACTTTAAAAAATCCTTTCAAGAGGCAGGTGTTATGCACAAAGTAGCCATGTTTCTAAATCTATCAAATGAACCAATTATCGAAAGAATTTTAACCCCTAGGTTTGCTTTGACAGCAGCTGAGTATCTAGCTTATAAGCATGATATGCATGTGTTAGTGATTTTAACAGATATTTCTTCATACTGTGAAGCACTTAGAGAGTTTTCAAGTAGTAAAGGAGAAATACCAGGGCGAAAAGGGTATCCGGGTTACTTGTACTCTGATCTTGCATCGCTTTATGAGAGAGCAGGAATTGTCAAGGGAGCTAAGGGAAGTGTTACACAAATGCCGATTTTAACAATGCAAAATGACGATATCACGCATCCTGTACCCGATTTAACAGGCTACATTACAGAAGGACAAATTGTTTTAGATAGAGATTTGCATCAAAGGGGTATTTTTCCACCAATTGGTGTTCTTCCCTCACTTTCTAGACTGATGAAAGACGGAATTGGAGCAGGTTATACTAGAGAAGATCACTCTGCTGTTGCAAATCAACTTTTTGCATCCTATGCGCAGGTGCATGACGCACGGAGCCTAGCTTCTGTTATTGGTGAAGATGAGTTAAGTGATATTGACCAAAGGTATCTTGAGTTTGGTTACTTGTTTGAAAAACATTTTCTAGATCAAGGATTTAGTAAAAATCGTTCGATTGCTGAAACGTTGGATCTGGGTTGGGATTTACTTTCTGTGTTGCCAATAGAAGAACTTAACCGAGTTGATGAAAAACTCGTGCAAGATTTTTATAATCATCAAAAAGCAAGAGAAAGGTTTCACCTTGTCAGCAAGAATATAATCGAAAAAATAAAAGGAGTCACAGATTATGAGTAGTCAAGTTTTTCCAACTAAAGGGAATTTGATGAAACTTAAAAAAACTTATAAACTAGCTCAAAAAGGGTTTGAACTAATGGATCGAAAAAGAAATATTTTGATTCATGAGATGATGATCTTTCTTGGTGATGTCCGTGTGCTTCGCCTTGAGTTATCAAAAACCTACCAACAGGCCTATCAGGCACTACAAGAAGCTAATATAACTTTAGGGGTAGTTGGTGACATAGCAAAATCAATCCCAATAGATAATGGAGTAGAGGTTAAATATAGAAACGTTATGGGAGTTGAAATACCTAAGGTTCTACATGAGGTTCCCTCGGTTAAACTCAGATATGGTATTGGACATACTAATACTAAGTTTGATTTTGCGTATAAGTCCTTTCAAAAAGTAAGAGATATTACGGTAAAATTAGCTGAAGTTGATAATGCTACCTACCGTTTAGCAAATTCTATTAGAAAAACAAGGAAAAGAGCTAACGCTTTGAAAAACGTCGTTATTCCAAGGCTTGAAAAGGATATTAGATATATAATAGACGTTTTAGAAGAAAAAGAACGGGAGTCTTTTATAAGACAAAAGGTAATCAAGACAAGACACGAACTTAAAAAACAAGCTTCTATTGATAATTAGTAGGATGCCTAATAGGCTAGTTAGAAAAAAAAGGGTTGTTAAATAGACACTATAAAAAATAAGAGGAGAGTTAAATGAATAAAAAAAGTGATATATTAGCTTTACTATTAGGTATTTGCCTAATCGCTATCCTTGTGGTTGGACTTCAGACAGGAGAGTTTCTTCAAACTTTACCGGGATTCTTTACTGTTGTCGGGTTTTTTATATTTTTCAGAGTTGTTTTTAGGAAAAAGATTTTAAGCTATGTGCCGGCAATTGCGGGGGTTGTATTTTCCTTGTTTGTTTTGGGTGCCTTTTTACTTAGTCTTGGTTACGAGCCAGCTCCTAATTATCCAGGGGGATGGGGAGTGGGATTACTCATTGTTATTGGAGCATTTTTGATTGTTTTGTCAATCGTTGCGCTTTTGATTGCCTTATTATTTGAAGCTAACTACATTGAAAAGACTGTATGTGATACTAGTACATCTTATGTTTCGTGTAAATCTCCTAAAGTTAAACGATATTATCCACTGTTTTTATTAGTGATAGTTGGCATTTATGGTCATTTTATCGTTACTAATTGGACGGAAAGATTTGAGGGTGATTTAAAAAGTATTTTGGGTTCTGTTTTAGGGTTTCATATTATAGCTCTAATTTACGGGGGAATTGTTTATTTGGTTTACCGGTTTGCCTTAAAAAAGGCGATTCCGCTTGACTTAACTAGTTTTCTTCCGTTTGTTTTTTTACTTCTTATTGTGAGGTTATATTCTAATTTGCAAACAATCATTATTGGAATGGCACTTATGAATGTTTATTTGTTAATTGGTCTAGGTTTTGCGAAATTACTAAAAAAGGGTGAAGTTCCTCCTTTTGGTGAAAAAACAAAAGTTTCTCTTGACAAAAAAGAAGACACATTTTCATGTCCCATTTTATGTAGATACCCTAAAATCAAACAATACTATCCACTCCTTTTGCTAGTGATAATTGGGATTTATGGGTATTTTACAGTTGGTAATTGGACGCAACAATATCATAGTGATTTAAAGAGCATTTTCGAACTTGTTTTAGGATTTCATATTATAGCTCTAATTTACGGGGTAATTGCCTATATGATTTACCGATTTGCTTTTAAAAAGGAGAAGCCACTAGACTTGATTTGTTTCATTCCTTTTGTTTTATTGCATATTATTTTAAATAGAAATAACAGTACCATGATGGTTATTGCTACTAGCATGGCACTTATGAATTTTTATTTGTTGATTGGGCAAGGTGTTGCAAAACTATTTAAAAAAAATAAGTCTTACCCTTTTACTGAAGAAAAGAGTGATTTAGGATAAACTATTCACTTAGTTTCTAAAAAAAACTAGATCAATCATTGTTCCGTTTTGATGATGGGAGTAGTTAGATAGCCACTAAGAAAGTAATAAAAAAGATAAATCACAATTTGATATGACACCTCTAAGGTAGACACTATAAAAAAGAATGCAATCAATTAGAGTATGATTATTTGCTTATAGTAAGATGACAAGGGACTCTATAGTGTTATATCAGTTTGTTTATTTTTGAATACTTTAACTAATTAAGGATCAAACTGTGCAGCTGAATGCTCTGTAATTTTTTTTACGCTTCTTGTTTGGTGAGAGTCTTACAAGAAGCGTGACTTTGACAGTTATAACGACAAAGTTGCGAGATGTTTTAGAAGAAAAAGAAAAAGAATTTTTTACAAGACAAAAGGTGATCAAGGCAAGACAAGAACTTAAAAAAAAGTTTCTGATAATAAGCAGGTAAATAAAAAACTAACAAGTGAATTGTTAGTTTTTTATTAATAATATATTATCTAAATCGATTAGTGAACGTAGCCAAATAGTATTTCTAGCAAATCTAGATAATTACCAGTTCTAACTGTCACTCCTGACAAGGAATCAATTGCATTTTGACCATCAAGAGATATTCCTTTTCCATCAATTGATTGAAGGTCAGTATGCCAACCGTTTTCAACAATATAGTTTGAAATCAGGTTAGCCTGTTTAAACCACTCAAGTGTTGCGCCACCCATAGAAACCATACCATAATCTGCACCTAACTCTTGTTTTGTTTTGTTTCTCCATGCAAATGTATCTCCACTTGGGTTGCCCTGAAGAACATCAATAAGAAGTTGATCAACTCTACCTCTACCATCCACTATCATTACAGCAAACAAAAGATCATCTTGAGCAGTGTGTATTGCTATAAACTTACCTTCTTTTGCATTTTCAACAGCTTCTTGTGCTAGTGTGCTATATACGACATCTTTAATTGTAACACCGGCAACATTATCCACCACATCACCATCATTAGTTATAATTGAGTCAACTCCATTTTCTAGCCAATGACCCTCAATTAACTTAGCTTGGGCATACCATTCATTAGTTGCGCCACCCCAAGCAACCATATTATAATCATCGCCTAGTTCAACTTTTGTCTTTTCATTCCAAGCAAAACTGTACTCGAAAGTATCATCAGTTTCGTCATCAGGGGTGTCTGCACCAGTTAACTGGGTAGCTGTTCTACTTCCTTGTTTTGCATCAAGAGTAAAATCAGAAATTTCACCATCAGTTATTGTCACTGAAACAAATGTGACCATTGGGGCATCGTTTTGGACACTCACTTTATAAGCGAGAAATTCCCCGTCAACTCTAAACTCACTAGATTTGCAACCAAATGCAACAATTGAAAACATGAGCAGCATGCTCATGAAAAACATTTTTTTCATTATTAAATTCCTCCATTTCATATATTCATATTATACAATGATGAACCCAAAAAAGCAAGCATAATGGCAAGGGGACTCTATAGTATTATATCAGTGTATTTATTTTTGAATAATTTAACTAATTCAGGATCAAACTGTGTAGCTGAATGCTCTATAATTTCTTTTAGTGCTTCTTGTTTGGTGAGAGTTTTTCGATAAGTTCTTTTGCTTGTCATCGCATCATATTTATCAGCAATAGCTATGACTCTAGCTTTTAGTGGAATAAGGTTTCCTTTAATACCGCGGGGGTACCCTTTACCATCCCATCTTTCGTGGTGGCTTAAGACAATATCAGCAATGCTTTTTAACTCGGGCATTGAACTAAGAATTCTAAAGCCGATTTCAGAGTGGTTTTTCATTAATTCATACTCTTGTTCAGTCAGTTTTTCAGCTTTATTGATAATCTCTGAAGAGATGGCGATTTTCCCGATGTCGTGTAAGAGGGCCGCTTTCCTAACTTCATTTGTGTCTATGGTGTTCATCCCCGACGCAATTGCGAGTCTTTCGCTAATATCAGCAACTATACGGCAATGCTTTTCAGAATTTCTATCTTTTTCATAAAGGGCTCTTAGAATTGTTTCAATTGTGCCACTGCGCATTGAAGTTGTTTCTAGTAACTTTTGCTGATACATTATATCTTCAGCGCTCTTGCAAATATCAATAATGGATTCATTAATATTTGTTTTGGTTTTAAATCCAAAGGAAATCGATAGTTTAATTGATTGATTGGTAATAGACTGTGCGTCTTCTGAGATGTTTTTTATTATTGCTTCAGCCTCTGCCTCATTTGTTTTAGGCATGAGAATGATAAATTCATCTCCGCCGATTCGGGCTATCAAATCACGCTTTCGGCAATGCTTAGAAAGTAAATTAGCTGAAGAGATCAATAAAGCATCTCCTGAATCATGGCCAAAGGCATCGTTGATCAGCTTAAGACCATTGATGTCGCTCATAACTACAGTTAAAGGGAGATTTTCAATAGTATCGTAGTTTGGAAGTTCTTCTTTATAATATCTCCGGTTGTATAATCCCGTTAAGGCATCCTGGTAACTCATTTGAATCAACTTTTCCCGGTACAATTTTCTTTCTGTAATATCATCACCAGAACTCAAGATGCCAATGACTACATTATTAACATCATACAATAAAGAGTTCTCCCAAGCTATGTGCCTTTGTTCTCCTTGCGCATTTACTATCGTATTACTATATTTGGTTGGGGGGTCAACCTCATCTTTCATTATGGCATTGAAGACTTTTTTTACTTTGTCTCTAAGGTGTGGGAGGATGAAATTATCAAACCAATTTTTCCCAAGTATTTCATCTTCTTTAAGTTTAAGAATTTCACAACCTTTTTTATTAATCAAAGTAATGTTTCCGTGCTCGTTAAGGACTAAAAGCATTACACCTGCTAAATCTAGGTATTTATCAGCAAGTTCTTTCTCATATTTTAAAGATTTTCTAGTTTTCTCCATTTCTGTAATATCCATGAAAAACCCTTTATGCCCGATTAGCTTGTTGTCATAGCTAAAAATAGGAATTGCTGTTGTTGACACATAAAATAGTTCGTTTTTCTTTGACAAGAGACAGGCGCGGATTTTAGTTAACGATTCCCTTGAGTTTAACAGCTTTAGAAGGTGGAGATTATCTTCTTTGTCTATATTGTTTTGAAAAAGTTCGAATAAGTGTTTGTTATTAACTAATTCAGCTACTTTATAACCAAGTATTTCTAAGGCATTAGGACTCACGAAAGTGAAACGTTTGTTGTTATCAATTTCCCATGTTATAGTTTTACTTTGCTCAGCGAGAGAGTTAAATCGCTCATTTCTTTCATATATTTGTTGACTCTTTTGCTTTATCTTCAATTTTTGTATATGTAAAATATAATACACACTAAGTGCAGCAAGAGAAATGAAAATAAGAATCATGATATCAATAGTTTCCTCTTTTGCGCTTGCATAAAAGCCATCTCGATAAAAACTCATTGCGAAATAAGCGAGGAGTTCATTTGTAGTTTGGTCTCTTATTGGGGCAGATATTACTATTGTTGATGTGTTAGTCGTAGTTAAAAAGTCGTGAAATATTTCTCCGCTCAAATATTCATCAATTGTTTGGTTATCTGGGCCACTAAAAGGCGTACCAGGTTCTATAAAGTAAACATCAGCTACTTTCACAGAATCAACGACAGCGACTAATTCATTATCTCTTAAAGTCCAAATATGAACATGATTAACTCTGTCATCTAGTCTTACTTCGGTAGTTAGCCTATTTTTAATGCTGTTATAATAAAGCAAATCAACATCACCTGGGTTATTGATTAATTCAACAAGTGCTACTCCATTAAGCATAGAAGCAATTACTTGCGTGGTTAAGATAGCTTCCGCTTCAACTTGTTTTTTATTTGTAGACCAAGTTAAGATTAGTGTAAAAACACCCAGCAAGATTAGTGTTGCTAAAATACCGGAAAAAATTATTTTGGTTTTCCGGTGTATATAAGAATTTGGTTTCATAAGCATCACCGTCTAACGTATTTTTATCAAGGACTTAGAGTAAAAGGGGTACACAATTATTTTAACATAGAAAAAAAACGCTAAGTAAAGCAATTTATTAAGAATTCCTTAAGCGACTATCTAACTTTTTTTTTGTGCTTTTCTCTTTTTTCAGGTACGGGGTCATACTTAGGTTTAAATAAAGGGTTGCAAGTCAAAAAGCGTTTTATGCTTAAAAAACTTGCCTTAGCAAAATTAAACCTAATAAAGCATTCTTTGGCGTAAGTCGAGCATGTTGGTGTATGTCTGCACGTTGGATTTGTATGAGGAGATATTTTTGTTTGGTACCAGTTAATTAAACGAATAACTAATTTTTTCATAGTTTCACCACTTATATTATATCACTTTTGGCAAGTTATGTGAAATTAGGAAAATTCATACAAAAACGCTTAATTTGATAATTATATATGATATAATGAATATATAGAAAATGAAAACGATTACAGGAGGTTATGGATGAAAGAATATACCACCAAAGAGATCCGCAACATTGCGATATTAGGTCATCAAGGTTCAGGTAAGACCAGTATTTCCGAATCATTACTGCTCATCGGAGGAGCAATTGAAAAAAAGGGGGAGGTTGAACGGAAAAATACCGTTTCTGACTATTTAGTCGAAGAGCACAACAAGAACACAAGCCTTTCACTTAGCATGATACCCGTTGAATGGGGTGACTATAAGTTAAATTTTATAGATCTACCAGGGAGTGATGAATTTGTTGGAGACCTCGCTCAAGCACTAGAGGTTGTTAAAGGAGCAGTTATCTCAATTGATGCGTCTAAAGGCGTTGAAGTTGGGACTGAGCGTGTTTGGAATGAAATAAGAAAAAGACACATCCCAGCTATCTTATATATCAATAAGATGGATAAGGAAAACATTAAGTTTGAAGAAGTTTTAGAAGAGATTAGAACAAAGCTTGGTAAAAAAGCAGTTCCATTTTGCTGGCCCATCGGACATGATGATAACTTTGAAGGATTTGTCAATGTTGTTGAAATGAAGGCACGTTTATATGATGGCACTGATAGTTATGATGCTGAAATTTGGGATGAGAAGAAACCTAAAGTAGAAGAACTTCACAATATGATTTTAGAGAGTGTTGCTGAAACTTCAGAAGAGCTGTTAGATCTTTATCTTTCAGGTGAAGAAATACCAGAAGAAAAAGTTAAAGAAGCGCTTCGTAAAGGAATCATTGAAGGCGAATTGACGCCGGTTATTGTTGGTAGTGCTACTAAAACAATTGGAATTAGAACGCTTTTAAATATGTTAATTGATTATCTTCCAGCACCAGATGAGCTTCGCCCATTAGTGGGGAAGAATGCTGATACAGGTGAAAAGATGATTCGTCAAACAAGTGATGAGGAACCTTTTTCTGCTTATGTGTTTAAAACAACAGTTGACCCGTTTTTGGGTGTTATTAATATCTTAAAAATAAACTCAGGAACTTTAAAACTAGGTCAAGAAGTTGTTATTTCAA
This sequence comes from uncultured Mariniplasma sp., assembly GCA_964504015.1. Taxonomy (GTDB): domain Bacteria; phylum Bacillota_I; class Bacilli_A; order Acholeplasmatales; family Acholeplasmataceae; genus Peloplasma. The sequence goes on from CAZDCS010000013.1 coordinate 14,082, forward strand.
ATAAAGGAATTACTAAGAAAATAACAAATCTTTTTTCTCTAAGGGGTAAACAACAGTTTCAGTGTGATGTTTATCACGCTGGCGATATGGCTGCGGTGGCTAAAATTGACGGGATTGGAACAGGGGACACACTAGCTAGTCCAAAAAGTCCTATTATTTATCAACCAGTACCAATACCAACATCAATTATCTACATTGCGATTCACCCGAAACATATAAATGATGAAGATAAAATTTCAATGGCATTAAATAGAATAAATCAAGAAGATCCAACATTTGAAATTAAGCGTAACAAAGAGACTTCACAGTTATTGCTTGGTGGACAAGGTATGACCCATTTGCTTTATGTCTTAGAGCGTATAAAAACGATTTTTAAAGTTGAAGTTGATATTGAAGAGCAAAAAATTGTATATCGAGAAACAATTAAAAAAGGTGTCAAAGCTGAGGGTAAGCATAAGAAACAGTCTGGCGGGGCTGGGCAATTTGGCCATGTCTGGATTGAATTTGAGCCTTCAAAAGAGATTTTTGAGTTTAGTGAAAAAGTTTTTGGAGGGGCAGTACCAAGAAACTATTTCCCTGCTGTTGAAAAAGGTTTAATTGAAACACTAGAACATGGGCCTCTCGCTGGATTTCCGGTGATAAATGTTAAAGCGACACTTTATGATGGTTCATCTCATGCGGTAGATTCAAATGAGTTGTCCTTTAAACTAGCGGCTGGTCTAGCCTTTAAAGAAGCGGTAAAAACAGCACAACCAACTATCTTAGAACCAATAGTTAAGGTCGAAGTTACAGTTAAGGACCAATTTGTTGGTGATGTTATGGGGGATATGAATAAACGGCGTGGTCGTGTTCTTGGTATGACTCAAGATGAGGGTGTTCAAGTCGTCTTAGCAGAAGTTCCTGAAGCAGAAATTGTTAAATATGCAATTGATTTAAAAGCTATGACTCAAGGTAGTGTGTATTTACTAGGGAGTTTGTTAGATATGATCAAGTTCCACATAACCTAATTAGTAAAATAGTGGAGGCTCATAAAAAGTAATATGATACAAGCCCTACTACTATTGAGTAGGAGGGCTTGTTATGATTTGTGAACTTTGCAAAAGGCGAGTAAGAACAAAAAAGAATATTCATAATCTTTTTGATCAAGAAATACATCATATTTGTGAGTCATGTTATGACGATCAGCCACTTAATAGGAGATTTCAAGTAATACCAATTCAAAACGGGGTTATTTATTACCAGTTGTTATTGGCAGATCATGTTCCAAAAGAGGGAAAGGCATATATGTCTTTTTTGGCACCTTTTTACTTTAATTACTTAACAGAGTTTTCAGATACCATTATAATTTATGTTGATCAAACAGATGAGGAACTATTTAGTATTCTGGAATTTTTAAAGCTAGGCAATATTTATTTGCTATCGCTTTATGAAAATATAGAAAAAGGAGAATAACGATGAATTTTAGAGTTGTCGGTAAGAATGGGTTTGTCCCAACAAAAGCAATCAAGAATTACGCAGAAAAAAAATTGAGCAAAGTGATTTCCTTTTTTGGTCCTGAAGTTGTCACAGAAATCAGGGTTGTTTGTAAAGTCTATAAGGATCACCATAAAATTGAGGTAACAATTCCAGTCAAAGGAACAGTACTTAGAGCAGAAACAATCGAACAAGATATGTATGCAGCAATCGATAAAGCAAGTGATAAGCTAATTTCACAAATCCGGAGAAATAAAGATAAGCTAAAGAGTAATTTAGAAAAAGAAGGTATTAAACAAGCCTATAGTACTGAATTTGATGCTGAGTCTTTAGAAAAAGATATCTTAGCTAGTCAGTTGGTTAAAAATAAAAAAATAGAGTTAAGACCAATGACGCCAGAAGAAGCTATTTCAGCTATGGAGCTATCTGGGCATGAATTTTATGTTTTCTTGGATGAAAAAACCAAGAGGACAAATGTTGTTTATAGAAGACATGATGGAGATTACGCGATTATTGAAACACATCAAATATAAAAGGAAGCTTTGCTTCCTTTTTTTTGTATTGATGATGTTCTATGACAAAATACTAATGAGTGATTAAAAAAAGGAGATTCAAATGATAATATTTTTCAAGCCTGTTTTTGTTGAC